>JBFKCZ010000042.1:0-10917 GCA_041620035.1 Pseudomonadales bacterium | reverse complement strand
CGGACACGGTCTCCGTGCTTTCGCCACGATTGACCGGACCCGATGCGTTCGAACTGCTCGCGGAGACGGCGGACGAGCCGCTGCCGGTGGTAGATGGCGGCAAGGTGGTAGGGCTGCTTCACGCGTCCGACATCTTTCGCTTCCTGGCCCTTCATCAGATGAGGCTCACGGCGTGAGTGATTCCGACGCCGCCGATGGCTGGCGCGAGGAGATGCAGTCGGCGTGGCTGTACGACGTGCTGGCGGAGAAGGAATCACACAGCGTACGCAGCAAGCTGTTCGCCACACTGGCTCGTGAAGCCAGAGCCCAGGCCGGCCACTGGCGATCGCGATTGACCGACGCGGGTGCGGCTACGCCCGAGTTTTCGCCAGGGCTTCGCGTGCGCATTGTCGCCGCACTCGTGCGGATGATGGGCGTTCGGCCATTGAAGCAGGTGCTCGCGGGCATGAAGATCCGTGGTCTGTCGGCTTACGGGTCGGAGCCGCCGACCGGCCACATCATGCCGCGGGTCGTCGAAGATGTCGGTCTGTCGCACCAGAGATTCAGCGGCGGCAATCTTCGGGCTGCGGTGTTCGGCGCCAACGACGGTCTGGTGTCGAATTCGAGTCTCGTGTTCGGCATGGCCGGTGCAACGGGCGATACATCCCTGGTACTCGCCGCCGGTGTAGCCGGCTTGCTCGCGGGCGCCTTGTCCATGGCCGCCGGTGAGTACGTCTCGGTACGGTCGCAGCGGGAGCTTTACGAGTACCAGATCGATCTCGAACGCAAGGAACTCGCCGAGTACCCCGACGAGGAAGCCGAGGAACTCGCGCTGATCTACGAGGCGCGTGGCATGCCGCTGGACGAGGCGCGCAGCGTTGCCAAACAGATGTT
The DNA here is from genome assembly GCA_041620035.1 of Pseudomonadales bacterium. GTDB lineage: Bacteria > Pseudomonadota > Gammaproteobacteria > Pseudomonadales > Azotimanducaceae > SZUA-521. Next base: position 10,044 of record JBFKCZ010000042.1, on the reverse strand, counting down.
GTCGGTGCCGGACCATGCGCTCGACGTGTTGGCGCGCGAAGAATTGGGGCTCGACCCGGCGCAACTGGGTTCGGCCATCGGCGCCGCCGGCTTCTCCTTCGCGGCATTCGCGCTCGGCGCCGTGATCCCGTTGTTGCCCTTCCTCACAGGGTGGGGCGGGCTCACCGCGACGATTGGGCTCACTGCGCTGGCGCTGTTCGGAATCGGCACATCGTTGAGCCTGTTCACGGGCAGGAACGCGATCATCGGCGGATTGCGAATGCTGGCCATCGGTGGCGGAGCGGGTGCGCTGACCTATCTGCTCGGCAGCGCGGTGGGCGTCAGCCTCGCTTGAGAAGCGGCGCGACTTCGAGGTCGTTCAGAAGGCCGTCCGCGACGTCGTAGATCCAGCCGTGCAGATGGGTTTCCTGCCCGCGGCTCCATGCGTCCTGCACCATCGTCGTATGAGACAGATTGATTACCTGAGCCTTGACGTTCAGTTCGCACATCCTGCGCCACCGCGCGGCCGGGTCGTCGATCGCCTCGAGTTCGGCGAGATTCTGATCGCGCACGTCCGTGATGTGGCGGATCCAGTTGTCCACCAGACCCAGCCGCACGTCGTTCAGCGCAGCGCCGACGCCGCCGCAGCCATAGTGACCACACACGATGATGTGTTTCACCTTGAGCGCATCGATCGCGTATTGCACGACGGAAAGACAGTTGAGGTCGGTGTGTACGACGAGGTTCGCGACGTTGCGATGAACGAACACGTCGCCCGGAGGCAGACCAATGATCTGATTGGCGGGTACACGACTGTCCGAGCACCCGATCCAGAGTATTTCGGGGCGCTGCTGATTGCGCAGGCGATCGAAGAAGTCATGGTCCTCACGCGTCATCCGTTCTACCCAGGCGCGGTTGTTCGCGAACAGATGACTGAGGTCGGACGCCATGGTTCGTAGCTGCAGAGCGTGTGGTGGCGCGAGTATACGGGAATCAGTCGAGGACGACGGTTTCCCCGAGTTTCGCGACGTGCACTTCGCCATCGCGTTCCGATTCGATGGCGGCGCGCAGCGCATTCGCCGCGTGGGGCTCGCCATGTGTGACGAAGATGCGTCGCGCATTGGCCAATGCGGGGCGCGCCCAGTCGAGCAGTTCGCGGCGGTCGGCGTGCGCAGAAAGACCGGTGATCTCGTCGACCTCGGCACGGATGACGCAGTTCTCGCCGTGAACCTTGACCTCCTTCGCGCCCTTCAGGATGTCGGCTCCGCGTGTCCCCTCGGCCTGGTATCCCGTGAACAGAATCGTGTTCTTCGGGTCGCCGGCCCGTACGCGCAGATGGTGCAGTATGCGGCCGCCGCTCATCATGCCGCTGGCGGAAATCACGATCATCGAGCCACGGTGGTCGTTCAGCGCGCGGGATTGCTCTCGAGTCGTGATACACGTGGCAACAGCACACATGGCCTGCGCATCGTCGTCTGTCAATCGGTGATCGTCGGGGCGGGCACGAAACAGGTCGGTTGCGTCCACCGCCATGGGGCTGTCGAGAAATATCGGGATGCGTTTCAGTGCGCCCGATTTCTTGAGCTGCCAAAGCAGGTACAGCAGCGACTGGGCACGACCGACTGCGAAAGCGGGCACCAGCACCATGCCGCCCCGCCTGCGCGTGTGTTCGATCACTTCGGCGAGCTGTTGTGCAGGATCGGTCGCGTCGTGGTCGCGATCGCCGTAGGTGGATTCGATCACGAGATAGTCGCAGGCAGTCGCCGGTGCCGGCGGATGCATCACAGGATCGTTGGGGCGGCCGAGGTCACCGGAGAAGACGATGCGACGCTCGCCCACCGTCAGTTCGAGCCAGCTGGCCCCGAGTATGTGACCGGCGCGACGAAAACAGGCGCGGATGCCGGGAGCCGGCTCGAACTCCGTGTCGAATCCTCGTGGTTCGAACGCGCCCAGGCATTCGCGTGCGTCGGCCTCCGTGTACAGCGGCCGTGCTGGATGATGACGGCTGTAGCCATGGCGATTGGCGTGCCGCGCATCGTCCTCGTGAATACGGCCGGAATCCGTCAGCAGGATCTCGGCGAGCGCGGCGGTTGCGTCCGTGCAGAGCACCGGACCTTCGAACCCGTCCCTGCGCAGCACGGGCAGCATGCCGCTGTGGTCGAGATGCGCATGGGTGAGCAACACGGCGTCGAGCCCGGATGGATCGAACGGCCACGACGACCAGTTGCGCGTGCGCAAGGGTTTCTGGCCCTGGAACATCCCGCAGTCGATCAACACCCGAGCACGGTTCCACTCGAGGAGATACTTCGAGCCTGTTACCGTGCCGGCGGCGCCATGGAACGTGAGCTTGATGGGATTCAGTCGAGAGCCTTTTTGATGCGATCGTAGGCGCGGCCGAGCTCACGGGCGACCAGTTCGACGGCGGCACGTACATCAGTCGCGGACTCGCGCGCTTCGCCGCCGGCCTTCTCGAGCTTGGTCTCGATGTGCTGCCACTTCTTCTCCAGCTCCCGAAATTCGTCGCGCGCCTCGGCCTTGGCGAGATGCATCTGCACGAGCAGTTCATCGCGCTGTTGGCGCAGAGTTGCGATCAGGTCGTCCAAACCGTCTTTTCCGGTCATATCGATTGTCTCCGTCAGTAGCGCGTGATGCCCGGGCGACTACCGTAGCCCAGATAGGCGATGCGGCGAAAGCCGATGTCCATGTCGGGCGCCTGGGTGCGAACCGTCCTGTCATCGGTCAGCTCGAATTCCGTCAACTTGCTCAGGTTGTCGCGCAGTGCATCGTTCGCGGGTTTCTTCAGCACGACTTCGATCTGGTGCGGCGCCGTGTCTTTGCCGTACACATCGAGCTTGCCTTGCTTTGCGGCGGTCACGGCGCGTGCCGCACCGGTGCGAATCAGAGCGGGCGTGCGCGCCGGTGGAATGCAGTCACCGGCGACGTTGGAGAGTGCGCGCTTGACTTCGACGACCTCGACACGCGGTGCGATCGCGCGCACCTGCGCGGCGACGATCTGATCGCCCGTGATCAAACCGATGGGTACGCCGAACTCCGCGGCGCGGATCGCGAACAGGTCCGGTTCGCCGACCGGTCGGCCATTGAGCCGCACCAGGCTGAATTCACCGTAAGAGACCGTATGCGCCATGATGCCGGGCCGCGAGCCGGCCCTGGCGTGGTGGCCCACCAGCAGCACCACGCCGATGCTGTCGTCGAGCCCAGCCATCGTGGTGGAGTGCGGCCGTCCGGCGCCGCGAATCACGCGACAGCGCGGATCGATCTCGTCCATCAGAAGGTTGCAGAGATCTTCGACACCGTGGTTCTCTTCGACGATCACCTCGGTTGCACCGCCATCGAAGGCACCGGCGATGGCGGCGTTGGTGTCCTGCGTCATGAACCGCCGGCCGCGCCCGTAGTCGATGCCCGTGGTGCTGACATCCTGCCAGCGCACGAGTCCCGAAATGCCTTCCATGTCGACGCTGATGAAGACGCGCATCGATAGCTCGAACTCCTTTGGAGTGGTCAGTTAGCCTGATCGAAGCAGACGCCGCAACACGGCCGGAGAGGCCCGTTCGTAGGTTGTCGAAATCATCATCGGAGCCATTGTGGGAGCGGGCCTGCCCGCGAACAGTCCACCCGCTCCCATGAGATCCGGTTCGGGTTCACGGTGACGTCTCGAACGGAATGCGGATGGAAACGACGAGCCCCTTGACGGGGCCGTTGGCTATCTGGAACCGATGCCGGGCGACGTAGATCTGCGCGAGTCGATCGCGCGTGCTGGCTACGCCCACACCCCTGCCGCCGCTGCGGCAGGCTCGACATCGGTGAACGTCGCCATGAGCGCGTTCTAGGTGAGCGCTCCGCTGCCTGGCGTCGGGCGAACACGGTTCGTCGTGGCGGTGCGGGCGAGTTACAGTACGCCGATGAAATCGATCTCCCTGCTGCTCTTACTGTGGATCGGCCACGCGATCGCCGCGGAGGTTGCAGTGCCGGCGGGCGCCAACAGCCAGTTGCCGGGATGGTCGTCCGATGCGCTCGGCAGGCCGTGGCTGTCCTGGGTGGAACCACGCGATGAGTCGTGGGTGCTGCGCGGTGCGGTTGCGGGCGCGAACGGATTTGCCGAAGTCACCGACTTCGCGAGCGGCCGCGACTGGTTCATCAACTGGGCCGACACCCCTGGGCTTGCGCTGTTGAACGGCCGGTTGACGCCCTATGGCCTCGTCTACACCCATGAGGGCCGTGGCTATGCGCTGTGGGTCGGCCAACCCGATCGCTTCTTCCATGAGGATCGCTCGGCGGTCGAACATGGCTTCTTTTCCTCCGCGGCGGGCTGGGGTGTGTGGCTCGACGGTCAGCAATACGGGAACCGACCGGTCACCCAGGCGCAGTCCGAGCTGCGTGCGCGCGTGGCCGGGTCGAGTGAGGCGGAGGTCATCGTCGATGATCGCGTCTGCGACTGCTGCGGCACCGCGGCCGTCGCATTGCCCGATGGATTCCTCGTGGCTTATCGCGATCGCAGTGCCGACGAGGTTCGTGACATCAACGTGGTGCGTTTTCGCGACGGCGTGTTCGAGGCACCGCGGCGCGTGCACGCCGACGGCTGGGTGATTCGCGGGTGTCCCGTGAATGGCCCCGCAGCTGCTCGGGGCGCCGATCGCGTCGCGATCGCCTGGTTCACGGCCGCCGACGAGAAACCAAGAGTGCGTCTAGCGCTCGCTCCGATTGAATCGCTCGATTTCGCCGCACCCATCGAGGTGGATACCGCAGCGCCGCTCGGCAGAGTCGCAATCGCCGCGTTCGGCGACGGATTCGTCGTGGTATGGCTGCGCGCAACCGACGACGTCGACGGTGCCGAGATCCGATATGCACGCTTTCGCGCCGACGGCACGCGGGTGACGGAGGGCCTGGTGACCCGATCGTCTTCGCGCCGCGGCAGTGGTTTTCCGAAGATCGCGGCGGTGGATGGAGCGATATGGGTTGCGCACACCGACACCAGCCGGTCCGACGGCGCGCCGCGCATTCGAGTCGAGATCATCGCGCCAGAGTCGCTGGACGATCCTGAAGCCGCCGCCTTGGTTCAGAACAATCCGATCGTCCGATCGATCACCCAGTAGCTCGCGATCGAGCCGATACCGTAGGCGGCAGCGGGTGCCAGACGACGCGGATCACCGAGTCCGACCCTGTTCCACGCCAGGCGCAGTATGACCACAGATGCGATGAAGGCGAGCTGACCGGCCTCCACGCCGAGGTTGAAGAACAGGAGCGCGAGCGGAATGTCCGCCGCTGGCAGACCGACTTCCGCGAGTGCGCCGGCGAAACCGAATCCGTGGAGCAGGCCGAACGTCAAAGCGACGAGCCATGGCATCGTCCGCGCGAGGCTCGGCTCCCCCGCGCGAATCCGCAGCACTTCGAGCGCGAGGAACACGATCGAGAGTGCGATCACGGCCTCCACCGGTCCTTGCGGCACATGCACCCAGCCGAGCGTGGCAGCGGCGAGTGTCACGCTGTGCGCAACGGTGAATGCGGTGATGGTCTTAATCGCCGTCCAGGTTCCCGTCACGATCAGAAGCAGGCCCAGCACGAACAGCAGATGATCGATGCCGAGCAGGATGTGCTCCACGCCTAAGACGAGGTAGTCCCAGGAGATGAGCCACCAGGGCGCGGGTGCGGCGACCACGAACTGGGTGCGATCGGGTTTCAGCATCACGGTTTCGGAATGCGCCGGAGTGTCGATTCGAACCAGCACGTCGGTGAGTGTCGTTGCCAGCCCATCGATGCGAATGGACGCATCCGTCATACCTTCCGGGCCGCAGTCGATGTGCCGTCGTTCGATGAGCGATGCGGCGATCGCCTGGCGCGACGGTGGTGCCAGATCCCGGCAGCGCTCGGGCAGGACGGGGACGATGGGCAGCACCATGCCGTCGCGCATGGGTGCTTTCCAGAGGACATCGAAGCCGGTCTCGGCGGCGCGAATCTCGAGGTAACCCGGGCGCACTTCGTGGCCGGCCGCACCAACGGCATAGGCGATCAGCAGTACCGCAACGGCGTAGCGCATCAAGGCTGCGGAGCGAGTGCGGGTGCGACGGTCACCGTGTAGCGCGCCTTGATTGCATCGAGCGCTTCGCGATTGAGGCGGCGCCGTTCGGCTTCGAGATACTCGGTGGCGACACGAGCGCGAGCCTCGGCGAACTCGGGTTCCGCCGGCACGGTCTTGCCGACGATGCGCACGAGGTGAAAGCCGTAACCGGATTTCACCGGGCCCTGCCAGGTGCCGGTGGGCAGCGCGAACACCGCTGCGGCGAACTCGCGGCCGAACAGGCGCCCGAGTTCGGCCGCGCTGATGTCCGCGTAGTCGTGGCGCAGCATGAACGCATCGCCGCGATCCGGCGCGCGGTCGATGTCGCCGAGCGAGGCGAGCTGCGTGGCTGCGTCGCCCGCCGCGTCCTCGCGCCGATCCGCACTGAAGTAGACGTGGGTGAAGCTCAACGTCGGCGGCAGCCTGAAGCTTGCGCGATTCGCCTCGAAGTAGGCGGTCAGTTCCGCGTCGGTGGGCGCGCTCGGTGCGGCGATATCCTCGATCAGAAACTGCATCTTCTGTGCGAGGCGTCGGCGGACGATCGTGTCATCGGCGTCGAGCCCCAGCGCCACCGCTTCGCGATAGAGGATTTCCTCTTCGATGTGGGCGTCGACGAGTCCGCGGAGTTCCGACTCCGTTGGCGGGCGACGCCACTGACCCGCGAACACCTGCTTTAAGCGGTCCACTTGTTCCGCCGTCACCGTGACCGAGGTAGCGGTATTCGTATCGCCACCGAACCAGCCATACAGCAGGAAGATGAGCGCGCCCGCGGCGAGAAAGTGGAAGAGCGGTTCGCGCAACACGCTAGAGCACCTTGACGAAAATGACCTTGCCGTCACCCGGTGCGTAGAAATCGGCGAGTTCGGCATCCACCGAATAGTGATTCGCGAGATAGAAGGCGCGGGTCGGTGCGTATTGGGCGCGGCCCGAGGTCTCCACGTACAGGCGAGTGCCCTTGCGAGCCCGGATGTCCTTTTCGGTCGCTTCGAGCAGCCTTCGGCCCACACCCCGGCCCTGGCAGCGCGGGTCCACCGCGATCCAGTACAGCTCCCAGCTCGACTGCGTCATCTCGTTGTACCCGTAGCAGGCGTAGCCGAGCGTGGTGCTTCCTTCGTCCGCAAACAGGAATTGATAGTCCGACGTCGCACCCTTGGCGAGGCGGTCGTCGACCAGCTCCACGGCGACCTCCGCCTCGGGCGGATGGAACATGTCGGTTGCCAGAACAATCTGCCGCACGCGCTCCCGATCCTGCGGTCGGGCTTCGTCGCGCAGGGTAATGGATGAGGCGGTCATCGGCTCGCCGCGACCTTGCCCGTGGCTTTCGCGCGCGGTTCGTTCATGAGCCCGGTGAAGAAGCGACGCACGTTGGTACCCAGGGTGCGGGTGCGATACCCGCCTTCCTGAATCACCAATGTCGGCAATTTCAGCGCGGCGATCATGCGGCCGTTCTCTTCGAAGTCCTCCGCATTGAGCGACCACGATCCGGTCGGATCGCCGCGGCCTGTGTCGAGGCCGAGCGCCATGACCAGAAAGTCCGGTTTGAATGCACGGATCTTCTTCAACGCCTTGGTGAGCGCTTCGCGATACTGGCTGCCGTTGCGTGACTCGGGCAGCGGGATGTTGACGTTGAATCCCTCGCCGTCTCCTTCGCCGCGTTCGGCCTCGTAGCCGGAGAAGTACGGGTAGGCGAAGGACGGATGACCGTGGATGGAGACCGTCAGCACGTCGCTGCGTTGGTAGAAGATGTCCTGCTGCCCGTTGCCGTGGTGGTAGTCCACGTCGAGGATCGCGACCTTGCCAAGAGCCGACAGCCGGTGCGCGGCGATTGCGTTGTTGTTGAAGTAGCAGAAGCCGCCGAACAGCCTGCGCTCCGCATGATGTCCCGGCGGACGCACCAATGCGTACGCATAGCGCGCGCCGGCGGCGACTGCGTCGGCCGCGGTCAACGCGCAATCCACCGCCTCGCGTGCGGCGAGGTACGCCGATTCGTTGAGCGGCGTGAACGTGTCGATACAGTAGTAACCGGCCTGCATGCCGAGATCCTTCGGTGGCTGACCGGGATTGCGAATCGGAAACACGTAGGGGTAGACGCTCTTCTCCGGCGGAACGCCCCTGCACACTTTGGCGAGGTACTTCACCAGTGCCGCATCGTGCACCGCGGTGATGTGCTTCTCCGCATAGTCCTTGGCGGGCACGCGCTTGAAATAGCCGGTGGGATCCAGGTCCCTGAGGATCGCGCGGATGCGCACCGGCGCCTCGACATAGCCCCGATCGCGCACGTGATGGATCTGATGCTTGTCGTTCACCACGAGGATGATGGGGTTCGATGCGGCGGGCTGCTGAGTACGCGCACTCTTCAAATAGCGCGGCGGACGTATCTTGACAGGATCGGCCTTGATCGATCCGACGACCGTCTCGACATACTCCGGCGGGCATAGGTCGGCGTACTTGCGTTCCAGGATGGCGCGTACCACCTTCCTGGCAACCGAACGTTTGAGCGGCGTGCCGCGATCGAGGTCGTCGTACACGAGGTGCGGCATGTCCAGGCCACCCGGCGTGAGCGGCCGTTCGTAGTCGGTTTCGATGATCGGACGCGCCCCGAACTGCTCGTAGAAGCGCAGCCGCGATCGATTCTGGCGGAGGAGTTCCGGCGTGCTCGCGCTGCCTTCGTCATCGGGCGCACACTCGAAGAACAGGCCGTTCTTGCCGAGTTCGAACGCTTCCTCACGCACCCGTTGGTACAGCGCACCACCAATGCCACGACTGGTCAGCCCACGGTCGGCCGCGATGAAGTCGAGGTAGGAGAAGTCGGCGACCGGGTCGTGCATCAGCACCGCAAATCCCTGCAGGGCACCGCGCGCGTCCTCGGCGACGTACAGAATGGTCTTGAATCGCTTGGCGAACGGATTCAAGAGTTGCGCGCGCACCGCGCCGATTTCGTCGTCGTCGAGACCCGGGAACTGGGTCTTCAGGATCTCCTCTACCCGTGCGAGGGCTTCCCGGTTCTGTGGGTGCAGGTCGTCGTGAATCGGTCGAATGCGAAACATCAGTTGTCCTCGAGGGCGGCTCGTACGAGGCAGTCAATGGCATCGTCGTAGGCGATGCCGGCCTGACCCAACGCGGCCGCGAATCCGGCATCGGGCGAAATGCAGGGGTTCGTGTTGATTTCCAGGATCCAAGGTCCGTCACGGTCCACGCGGAAGTCGACGCGTGCGTACCCCGCCAGCTGCAATGCATCGAAGGAGGCCAGTGCCAGGTTCGTCAATTGCTTCAGCAGTGCGTCGTCGTTCGCCGGGAAACTGAAACGGCGCGGCGTGTTGTGATACTCGAACGAACTTTCGTCCCACTTGGCGCGATAGCCTACCAGATGGGCTTTCGTCGGCGGGAACGCGGAGAAATCGATCTCGGCCGGGGGTAACACGCGTGGTCCGCGGTTTCCGGCAAGGACTGACAGGTTGAACTCGCGGCCCTCGATGAATCTTTCGCCGAAACACGGTCGCCCGTATCGACGCGATGCCAGCGCGACGGCTTCGATGAGGTCGGCGACGTCTTCGTAGCGGCCGATTGCGTCTTCCTCGAGGCCGACGGATGCGTGTTCGAAGCGGCTCTTGACGATGTAGCGTCCGGGCCGAAAACCGACGGGCGGGCGTCCAGGCACCACCCACTCCGGCGTCGGCAAACCGAGGCGCACCAGAAGCGCCTTCGCCGCGCACTTGTCGTTCGACAAGGCGATCGCAGCGGCGGACGAACCCGTGTAGGCGAGGCCGAGGCCATCGAGCAACGCGGCCGCTGCAACTGCGGCGGCGTCCGACCCGGCCAGCGATTCCACCAGGTTGAACACCAGCGCCGGGCGCTCGGATTCGAGGCGCGTGCGCAGGTGCGTCAGATCTCCGTCGAGCGAGTAGGTTGCGGTGGTGTGGCCCAGGGCGCGCAGCGCGCGTTCTACGGCCGCCGCCTGAATCAGCGTGTCTTGAGCGTCAGGCGGCGCCGAT
>JBFKCZ010000041.1:0-10919 GCA_041620035.1 Pseudomonadales bacterium | reverse complement strand
CGCGAACCGCTTCGATATTTCGGCCGTTCGCGCCCAAGGGCGCTCCCACGAGAGAAAGGCGCTATACCGCTTCACCCACCGCGCGTGCGCGATCGAGCCGCGATGCCTCATCCCCCGGCAGAAAGCGCATCGCAATGATGATGAACGTCATGGCGACGATGAAGCCGCCGAGCCCGATCAGCATGCCGATGCGCAGCGCATCGCCGCTGGCCATTCCCTGATTGAACAGGGCATCGCTCACCTGGCCGATGGTGTACGGGCCGAGTGCGAGACCGATGAACGTGACCATCAGCAGGTAGAACGCGGAGGCCACGGCGCGCATGCGCGGCATCACGAGATCGTTGACGGTGCTCGCCGCCGGGCCGATCCACATCGGCGAGGCGATGCTGAACACGAAGTTGCAGCCGTAGGCGATCCACAGATTGTCCGTGTACAGAAACCAGACACCGACTGGCAACGCGACAGTGGGCACCAGTGCAGCGATGTAGAGCCGTGCATTGGCGGTTTTGTGCTTGAGACGGTCCGCCAGCACACCGCCAAGGGTCACACCGATCCAGCCGCCCAATGCGCCCGCCAGGCCCAGAAACGTCGCGGCGGAGACGAGATCGACGCCATGCACGCGCAACAGAAACGGCGGCGCCCAGAAGCCGACGCCGTAGGTCACGAACGACATGAACGGAATGCCGATGCAGATGCAGCGCATGGCGCGCGACGAGAACATCATGGCGAACGTCGCGGGGTCTTTGGCGGCCAGGCTCTGAACCCAGGACACCGCGGCATAAATCCCCACCCCAAGCGCAATCCATTGCGTGGGACTGCCGAGCCACTCGATCAGGCCGTACGCAACCATCGCGATCAGCGCGGCCGCGGCAAGGTTCATGGCAAACGGCCGGCCACCCAGCCGCGCGACCGAAATGAGCGTGAGGGGCGGCAGCACGGCCATGAACTCACGCCCGGCGATTGCGAACGGGCGCGCCTCCCGAACCACCGCGATGCCCTCGCTCATGCCACGGCGCGGCTCGCGCAACGTAGCCACCCATAGCGCCATGACGAGGCCCGGTAGTCCGACGACGAAGAACGCCGCCTGCCAGGGCTTGATGCCGAAAGGAGCGGTGGCTGGATCCGGAAACGCGCCGCGCCAGCCCTCCACGACAACGCCACCGATGAACAGGCCGATGCCCGCGCCGATGTAGATGCCGCTGGAATAGATCGCAAGCGCGGTCGCTCTCAGCCGCGGTGGAAAGTAATCCGACAGCATCGAAAACGCGGCGGGAGTCGCACTCGCCTCGCCGATACCGACGCCGAAACGGAACACGGCGAGCGCGGCGAAGTTCTTCGCCGTGCCGGACAACGCCGTCATCAGGCTCCAGAACGCAAGACCGATACTGATCAGGCGGCCGCGATTCCACACATCGGCCAGTTTGCCGAGCGGAATGCCGAACACCGCATAGAACACCGCGAATGCGGTGCCGTACAGAAAACCGATGTCGGCATCGGAGATGCCCAGGTCCGCTTTGATCTCCTCGGCCAGGATGGAAAGGATCTGCCGATCGATGAAGTTGAACACATAGACGATGACGAGCACGAAGAGCACGTACTTCGCATAGCCGCCACCCACTTCATCGCGGTCATCAGACACTTGGCACCCCGATCTCCACCTCCACTGCTACTATCGCGGGCAGCGTAACAGACAACACGGAGGACACTCGCATGTCGCTTTTCGACTTGGACGGCAGGATCGCATTGCTCACCGGCGCATCGAAGGGTATGGGGCTCGCCATGGCGAACGCTCTGGCCGATCACGGCGCCAAGGTCGTGGTATCGAGCCGCAAGCTCGATCAGTGCGAAGCCGCCTGCGAAGCCATCAACACCCGGCTCGGTGAACGCCGTGCGGTGCCGTTCTCCTGCAACATCGGCTACAAGGAGCAGTTGCAGGCGCTGGTCGACTTCACGCACGAATCGCTCGGCCCCATCGACATCCTCATCGGCAACGCCGGCGTGAATCCCTTCTACGGTCCTTCGGCCGAGATTCCCGACTCGGCGTTCGACAAGATCATGGCCACGAACGTCAAATCCAACCACTGGCTTGCGCACATGGTGCTGCCCGACATGGTGGCGAAGAAGAAAGGCTCGATCATGATCACCTCGTCGACCGCGGCCTTCGGCCCCTCGGATGTGCTGGGGACGTACAACATCTCCAAAGCCGCCGACCTGGCGCTGGTGCGCAACCTGGCACTCGAATACGGCAAGCGTGGCGTACGCGTGAACGCGATCTGTCCCGGTCTCATCCGCACCGAGTTCGCCCGCGCGCTGTGGGACAACCCCGAGGCCGAAGCCCAGTTCAAGCAGCGCAATCCGCTGGGGCGTTTCGGTGAAGCGGAAGAGCTGGGCGGTGTTGCGGTGTTTCTCGCATCCGACGCCAGTTCCTACATGACGGGGCAGGCGATCACGGTGTGCGGCGGTTCGGTGATGTGCCGCTGACAGAAGGCCTGCATCTGCGACCGGCACGGGCTGCCGACGCCGATGCACTGCACCGGCTGTTCTGTCTGCCGGACGTGTATCGCTTCCTCGCCGACGGTGCGCCGCCGCCGTGTTCGGTGACGCGAGCCTGGCTGACCGCGAGCGAAGAAGACTTCGCTGCTCGGGGCTATGGCCTGTGGCTCTTGTGGGATGACAACGACATCGTCGGATGCGTGCGCCTATCCACGCCCGCATCCGAAGATTGGCGCGACGGCGCCACCGCGGAACTCACTTACGTGGTGCACCCCAACCGCTGGGGCCGCGGACTCGCGCGGCGCATGAGCGAGACGGTGATCACCCATGTGTTCGGCGCGGGGCGCATGACGCGCATCGTGGCGAGCGCCGACGGACCCAACCACGCGTCCATCGCGGTGATGACGCGGCTCGGCATGACTTTCGCGCGCAACGCCATGTTTCCGCTGGGCGAGGGAGTCGAGTATGTGCTGCAGCGCGGGGATGCGGTGTTTGAAGGAGAGCCGATTCCTCTACGGGACTAACTGTGGGAGCGCCCTTGGAGGGTGTCGTAAAAGTCATCCGTGACCCTGTGGGAGCGCCCTTCGGGCGCGAACGGGTTGAGGGAAATCAGTGAGTCATTCGCGGGCAAGCCCGCTCCCACAAGCTTCGAATCGAATTTTGACGGCACCCTCCACTGGGCGCTCCAACATAGGCCAGCTACAACCCCTTCCGCTCCAACCAATCCCCACACAGCGCGATCGCCTTGCGACAGTGCTCGGGCTGACCCGCGTAGTAATGCGTCGCGCCGGCAATCTCGTGCATCTCTTTGTCGTCGTGACCAATGGCTTCGAACAGCCGGCGCGTATGACTCGGTGTGCAGGCGTTGTCCGCACCGTTGCCGATGACGAGCACCGGACAGGTCACGTTGCCGCCGTTCTTGATGCCGTTGGCGCGGGACTCATCGAAGCTCCACTGCGAGAGCCAGCTGCGCAGCGTACAGAAGCGTGCGAGGCCCACCGGCCCCATGTTGACGAGTTTCGGATCGCCGAGATAACAGGTGCCGGGCGCACGCTCGTTGGGATCGATCGCCGGATCCAGCCAGCGCAGATCCGCCATCGTGCCGTGAACGACGAAGGCGAGTTCGGCACCGGGTCCGTCCGCTGCGATGCGCGCAGCGAGCTGGCCGCGCACCCAGGCCGTGATCTTGCGGTTGCGGGCGATCTGTGCCGCGCGAAACTTGGCGACGAACGCATCCGTGTACGGCGGCCTCGGCGCGCCGCGTCCGTTCTCCGAATAGAGATTCAGGGACTCATCACGACGCGACAGATCGTGTTCGTCGACGATGGAGGGATCCATCCACTCCGTCAGCGTCACGGCGCGGCTGACATGCGCCGCCATGAGCATGATGCCGTCGGCAGGAACGAGTTCGGCCCCCACCAGATCCACCGGGTCACCGGCCGGTGTGGTCGTGATCGTCGGCCGCTCAGCCTGCTCCTGATAGAAGAGCGACAGTGAACCGCCCCCGGACCAGCCGCCGAGCACGATCTTCTCGTAGCCGAAACGTTGTTTGGCGTCGCGAATCCCCGCGCCCAGATCGAGCAGGCACTTCTCCATGATGAGCGCGGTGTCGTTGCCCCGATAGCGCGTGTTCACGAACAGCACGTGATGTCCCGCGCGCGCGAGCTCGCCCATCACGGGCAGGAACGCGCCACCGCCGATGGGGTGGCTGAATACGAGCAACGTCTTCGAGTCCACGCCAGCCGGGCGAATGCGGACACACTCGATGAACACGTGTCCAGGTTCGCCGCCATACGTGTCCTTGAAACTCGCTTTCTCGCGATAGGCAACGCCGTACAAGTCGCGTTCGATGCGCTCACTCACGATGCATCTCCTTCCTGGCATACAGTTGTTCGAGTGTGATCGATGCGCCATCCACCTGCACCACGCGGCAGTGTTCACGGCGCAGGCTGCGCGCCGACGCGACACCGCAGGAGTGCGCGATCACACCGACTTCCTTGATTACCGATAGGGCGTAACGCTCAACGCGTTCAGCCTTGTCGGTGGGATCCAATCCCCGTTGCAAACGCGGATCGTGGGTGGTGACCCCCGTCGGACAGTTGTTCTTGTGGCAGCGCAACGACTGAATGCACCCCAGCGCGAACATGAAGCCGCGCGCGGAGTTGACGAAGTCGGCACCCACACACAACGCCCAGGCGACATCCGCCGGCGTGATCAGCTTGCCGCTCGCGATGACCCTGATGCGTTCGCGCAGGCCGCGCGCGGTCAGCATGTCGATGGTGAGGGGCAGACTCTCCCGAATGGTGAGCCCCATGTAATCGATGAGACTCTGCGGCGCCGCGCCAGACCCGCCGTCCGCGCTGTCGATGGTGATGAAGTCGGGCGCTGCGTCCATGCCGCGTCGATGAATCTCGTCGCACAGATCGTGCAGCCACGCTCCCGAGCCGATGACGTTCTTCACGCCAACGGGCTTGCCTGTCACGCGGCGAATCCGCTCGACGACATCGAGCAGATCGGCGCACGAGTCGATCTCCGGATGACGGTTCGGGCTCAACGAATCCCTGCCCGGCTCGATCAGGCGGATACGCGCGATCTCTTCGGTGACCTTGATGCCCGGCAGAATGCCGCCCTTGCCCGGCTTCGCACCCTGGGCGAGTTTCAACTCGAACATCTTCACTTCCGGGTGCGCGGCCACTTCGACAAGGCGTTCATCGCTCATGTGACCGTGCGCATCCCGTACACCGTACTTGGCGGTGCCGATCTGAAACACGATGTCGGCGCCGCCTTCGAGGTGGTACGGGGCGAGGCCACCCTCGCCGGTGTTGAGCCACACGCCCGCCGCCTTGGCGCCACGCGACAGCGCCTGCACGGCCGGCTTAGAAATCGAACCGAAGCTCATCGCCGAGATGTTGAAGAACGATGGCGCGAGGTACGGCGAACGGCAGCCGGGGCCGATGAGCATCGGCGCCGAGGCGACGGCATCTTCCTCGAGCGTCGGAAACGCGTAGTTGATGAACATGACCGTGCCTGGCGGCCGCATGTCGCGCGTCGATCCGAAGCCGACCGTGGTGTCCTCGCCCTTCGCGGCCCGATACACCCAGGCACGCAGGGCACGGTTGAAGGGCAACTCTTCCCGGTCCTGCGCGAAGAAGTACTGGCGGAAGAACTCACCGAGGGTTTCGAAGAAATAGCGGAAGCGGCCGATCACCGGATAGTTGCGTCGCACCGCATGCTTGGTTTGCGTGACGTCGATGACGAACATCACGATGATCGCCACGAGCGATGCACCGAGTGCCAGCACGAGCACTTCGGACAGTATCGCGATCACGGCCTGGGTGAACTCCATCATTGCGCTTGCCCCATATGTTTGCGGAGGAGCGAGATCGGTGGGGCACCGTGACGTAGCAGCTCGTCGTGGAATGCCTTCCACGCCGCCCGGCCACCGCGCGGCGCCGTCCACTCGTCACGCAAGGATCGGATCTGCAGTTTGCCGAGCGTGTACGACAGATAGTCCGGGTCGTAAGCACCGCGCGCGGCCTGTTGCCGCGCATTGCCCGGGTCGAGATACGCCACCTCGGCAAACGCACGCTCCGACTCGGCCAGCGTCATGCCTTCCGTGTGCAGACCGATCGCCGATGAGAACCGTACGTTTCGCCACAGCGCATTCTTGAGCTGCGCGATCGCAAGCGCGGCATCACCCGCGCCGAAACCCGCTTCCCACATCAGCTCTTCGCTGTAGTGGGCCCAACCTTCGCTGAACGTGGTTGCACGCAGAAGCTGCGCGAGCGGCGGCGCGTGCGCCTTGGCGTGCAGCCCTTGCAGGAAGTGTCCCGGCCACACCTCATGAATCGATGTGAACCAGAGGCTCGCATCGCCCGTCACGTAGGCGCGCTGTTCCGCCACCGTCCAGGTCGGATCGGGCGGCGAGATGTAGTAGATGGCCGGCAGTTCGGCCTGCTCCAGGGGTCCGGGCCGGTCGATGTACGCACTGTTCGCGCGTTGATAGGGCGGTGCTTCGGCTACACGTGCTCGATCCGCGAGCGGAATACTGACGAGATCGTTGTCACGAACGAATGCCTCGAGTGTTGCGAGCTGGGCGGTCGCCGCCGCCACCACACCGTCAATGGATCTTTTCGCATCGGCGCGCTCGACACAGGCCTTGATGGACTGACCGGGCGCGTATGTCGCGCACACAGCTTTCAGTGCCGCCTGATTGCGGGCGGTGTCGGCTACGTTCCAGGCAGTGAGTTCATCGAGGCTTTCCGTCACTGCTTCGGATTCGACGAGCATGGCGGTAAAGAGGTTCTCGCCCATCGCAAACGATGCGTCTGCATCGGCCGCACGTTTCCTCAACCACGCCACCACTTCACCGAGGCTTACAACCGCTCTCGCGCTGGCGGTGCGATACGCATCCTGAGCCGGCTGCGAATCGACAGCGGCAAACACGGCAGGCACGTCCGACTCGAGATAGCTCGCGAGTCCGGTGAAGCGGCCAATCGCACGGTCGACATACACGCGCGCCATGGGCCCGGACAGATTTCGGCGCATCTGATCGAGCGCCTTCGGCAACGCCTCGAGCCAGCGCGTGAACGCCGCAAGACGCTGGGGCAGCGGCGCGTAGTGCTGCGTGACATAGAGGCTCGGCGAGAACGTGCCGCCGTAGTACTCCGGGCTGACGTACGGCCACCGGGCCGTTTCGATCCAGAACAGCCTGCGTCCGCAATACCAGATGAGGAGATCGCGTTCGAAGGCGGCGCTGCCCGACAGATCGGCAGTTGGCAGCGCTTCCGCTCGCGCTTTGTAGGATCGGAACGTCGCGATCTTGGCATCGAGCGCCTTGGGCGACAGATCCGGAAACCGGCCATCGAACTCATGCCGTCCCTGACTCGCGGCAAAGTTCGGCGCTGCTGCGAAGAGCGCCTCGATGAATTCGTCGCGCAGCGCCGTCCACGCATCGGCGTATGCCGCGGGTGGCAGAAGCAGCAGCACGAGAACGAGTTGGAGCGTGAGTCGGCGCATGGGTGAGTCACCCGTTCGATCGAGCGAGGAGTCTACGTCATCGAAGTCATCGTGGGGCACCTCGGACCGGATCGCAGGCGCGAGCCCGCTCGTGATCGCCTTCCAGAAAGCCAATCGCTCATCGCGACCGAGAGTCGCTCCTACAGTAGACTTCGACCGTCGCCTCCGAGGGGCAAGCAATGCCCAAGAACGTCATCGTCGTGCTGCTCGACAGCCTCAACCGGCACATGCTCGGCGCCTACGGCGGCCGCGAGTTCGACACCCCCAATCTGGATCGCTTCGCGCGCCGGTCCGTGCAGTTCGACAAGCACTTCGTCGGTTCACTGCCCTGCATGCCGGCGCGGCACGACATTCTCTGCGGCGCGCTCGATTTTCTGTGGAAGCCGTGGGGCTCCATCGAACTCTGGGAAGAACCCATCACGCAACCGCTGCGCAAGGCCGGCGTGACGACGATGCTCGTCACCGACCATCCGCATCTGTTCGAAACCGGTGGCGAGAACTATCACACCGAGTTTCGCGCCTGGGAGTACCTGCGCGGGCACGAAGGCGACCCATGGAAGACGCGTGCCGATCCCTCCTGGGTCGGTGCACCGGCGCTGCCGGCCGCGAAGGGCCGCGGCCATCCCTACGACCTGTCGCGCACCTGGTTCAAGGAGGAACTCGACTTTCCCGGGCCACGTACCATGCACACCGCCGCACGCTGGCTCGAGCACAACGCCGACTCTCACGACCGCTTCCTGCTGTTCGTCGATGAGTTCGATCCGCATGAGCCATTCGACACACCTTTACCATGGGCGAATCGATACGACCCGGACTGGAAAGACGAGCTCATCATCTGGCCGCCCTACTCCGTGGGCACCGTGGCGCGGGGCGTCTTGACCGGGCGCGAAGCCGCACACGTGCGTGCCAACTACGGCGCCAAGCTCTCGATGATCGATCACTGGTTCGGAAAACTCACCGATGTGCTCGACGCCAAGGCGCTGTGGGACGACACCGCCGTGATCGTGTGTACCGATCACGGCCACTACCTGGGCGAGAAAGACATCTTCGGCAAACCCGGTGTGCCGCACTACGAGCCCCTGGGTCACACGCCGCTCATGGTGGCCTGGCCTGGCATCGATCATCGCCGCGTGGATGCGCTCACCACCAACGTCGACATCTATGCGACGCTCGCCGACGCCTTCGGTGTCGCAAGCGCGCACGTCACCCACGGTAAGTCGCTCGTGCCGCTCATCGAAGGTACGCAGCCATCGATTCGCGACTGGGCGCTTGCGGGTGTGTACGGCCGTTGGGTGCACGTGATCGATGCCCAGCGCAAGTACGCTCGCGCGCCGGTCAGCCAGACCAACCTGCCACTGTCGATGTGGTCGAATCGATGGAGCACGATGCCGGTGGCGGCGCTGCCCGATCTAAAGCTTCCACGTCCCAACCGCGACGCGGTGCTCGACTACATGCCCGGCAGCGACGTGCCCGTGATACGGCAGCCGTTCCGCGAAGGCGATCTGCTGCCGTACTGGTCGATCGGCGCGCGGATCGGTGAGCATCACTGCTATCACCTCGGCAACGATCCGGACGAGACCGAGAATCGACTCGGGTCGAGCGACGAACGACAGATGATCGACACGCTGCGGGCCGCACTCGAATCGGTGCACGCGCCATCCGAACAACTGGTGAGGCTGGGGCTCGCTTGATCGACTACATCTGCCCCAACTGCGGCGCCGTGCGGAGCGGTTACTTCTGTGCCGCCTGCGGCCAGAACCGCAAGAACTACGTGCAATCCAGCTGGAAGATCGTTGGCGATCTCATCATCGATGCCTTCGACCTCGACTCGCGGCTGGTGAAAACGGTTCGAGGGTTGCTCTTCAGTCCCGGACATCTGAGCCTCGAATTCTCCCGCAACCGCAGGGCGAGCTACGTGCCGCCCGCGCGTCTCTACCTGATCGTCAGCATCGTCTTCTTCACGACGCTCACACTGACATCGGACTTCGAGCCAGGCCTCGTATCGATGGACGACGCGATTCAGGAGCTCCCCGTCGAGGATCAGAAGCGCATCGAGGATGCCATCGAAAGCGCTCCGGAATCGGACGAAGCGATGCCGGGCATCGTAATCAGAACCGGCGACGAGGCTGCCGATCCATGGGAACGGGCGCTGCGGGAGTGGGGTAGAGAAATGCTCCAGGATCCCGGCGGCGCCTACGCCGAGTTCTTGTCGAAGCTGCCGATCGCGATGTTCGTGATGCTGCCGTTCTATACACTGTGGTTGAAGCTCCTGTACTGGCGGCGCTTCTATGCGGAACATCTGGTGTTCGCACTCCATCTGCATGCATTTCTGTTTGCGATCGGCACGCTGATTCTGTTGCTGCCGGATCAGATGCCCGCGCAGCGCTCGTCCGTACTCGAGATCCTTTACGGACCCGGCGTGTTCCTGAACGGCGCACTGAAGCTGGTGGGTGCGCTCTACTACCTCATGGCACTGCGCAGGATGTACGAGCAGAGTTGGGCGTGGACCGGCGTGAAATTCGTGGTCGCCAACATCGGCCACATCGTGTTTCTGAGTCTCGGTGTCGCCGCTACTGCGGTTGTTATGTTCCTGATGCGCTGAGCTTGAACGCGACGACGTAGTCGCCCTGCGTACTGCCCATGCCGGGGTGGCCGCCCGCGGCGATCACCACGTACTGCTCACCGTCGTGGAGATACGTCATGGGTGTCGCCTGTCCACCCGCAGGCAACCGACCACGCCAGAGTTCGCGCCCCGAGTCGATGTCGAATGCGCGCAGGTAGTCGTCCATTGCGGCGCCGATGAAGACGAGACCGCCCGCCGTCACGATCGGACCACCGATGTTCGGCACGCCGAGCTCGAGGTTGGGCACCGGCGCCGGTGCTGCGTCTTCGATCGTGCCGAACGGACGCTGCCAGACGATTTCGCCGCGCGTCATGTCCACCGCCGCCAGCGATCCCCAGGGCGGTGCATTGCAGGGCACGCCGATGATCGAACGCATGAGTTCGCGGCGCATGCCATATGGCGTGCCGCTCTGGCGCGCGAACTCGGCATCGCTGTCGTCGGCCCGCGCGCGGGATTCGAACTCTGCCCGCGGAATCAGATGCACGACGCCGACGCCCGAGATCACGTTCACCACCGCCCACTGGCGAACCGGATCGAACGCAACTCCGCCCCAGTTCGCGCCGCCCGCCCAGAACGGTGACATCAGCGAGCCTTCGAGAGAGGGCGGCGTGTAGATCCCATCCGAGCGATGCGCGGCAAAACGTTGCCGACAGCCGCGTTCGTCGAACCAGAAGAGACCCCAGGCATCGTCTGCCGTCACGGGGGCGTGGCTCACGAGCGGTGGCGGCGCAACCGGAAAAGGCTGTGTGGGGGAGAGATGTTCGCCTGCAACACCGCCCTGCGG
>JBFKCZ010000040.1:0-10973 GCA_041620035.1 Pseudomonadales bacterium | reverse complement strand
GCGACGGTCACGCGGCGGCTCGAGCACCGGCGCGAGCGCATCGAGCAGCGGCTGCACATCCTTGCCGGTCTGCTCGTCGCGTATCTGAACATCGACGAAGTCATACGCATCGTGCGGGAAGAAGACAAGCCGCGCGAAGCCCTCATGAAACGCTTCGATCTGACGGAGATTCAGGCGACCGCCATCCTCGACCTGCGGCTGCGCCAACTCGCCAAGCTCGAAGAAATCAAACTCACCGCCGAGCAGAACGAACTCGCCTCGGAACGCGACGGCATCGACAAGATCCTCGGCTCGAAGGCGAAGCTGAAGAAGCTCATCAAGGAAGAACTCACGGCCGATGCGAAACGGCATGGCGATCCGCGCCGATCACCGCTGACCCAGGTGGAAGGTGCGGTGGCGTTCAGTGAAGAAGATCTGCTGTCGACCGAACCCGTTACCGTGGTGCTGTCGAGCAAGGGCTGGGTGCGGGCAGCGAAGGGGCACGACGTCAATCCGCGTGAACTCAGCTACCGGACCGGCGATGACTTTCTCGCCGCGGTTCGGGGTCGCAGCAATGAAGTGCTGGCGTTCCTCGACTCGACGGGGCGCAGTTACTCCGTGGCGGCGCACACGTTGCCATCGGCGCGCGGCCAGGGCGAACCGCTGACCGGCAGACTGAACCCCCCCGACGGCGCGCGCTTCGTCGGACTCATCATCGGCGGTGCCGAAACACGTGTGCTGCTCGCGTCGAGCGCGGGCTACGGTTTCGTCGCCAAGCTCGAGGATCTCGTCGCGAAGAACCGCGCCGGCAAGGCGATGCTGAACGTGCCCAAGGGCGGTGCGGCGTTGCCGCCCCAACCCATCGTCTCCGCCGAGGGCGCGCTCGTCGTGGCAGCCACCAACGAAGGCCGGATGCTGGCTTTTGCGTTGGCCGAACTACCCGAACTCGCGAAGGGAAAAGGCAACAAGGTCATCAATGTACCGGCCGGCGCATTCAAGTCCGGTGCGGAGGCGATGATTGCCTGCGTGGTGATGCGACCGTCGGAAGAACTGCTCGTGTATGCGGGGCAGCGTCACTTGCGGCTCAAGCTCAAGGATGTCGAGCACTACGTGGGCGAGCGCGCCCGGCGTGGACGCAAACTGCCGCGCGGCTTTCAGAAGGTGGATGGGCTCGAGGTGGTTGCCTCGTGAAACTCATGCAGCTCGCGATCGAGCGCGTGGCGATAGGTGTCGGCGGTGGTCGAGATCACGACGCAGGCGTCGGTTCGCGTGGTCGCGAGGCTCGACAAAACGGGATTCGTGAGTTCATCGGCGATCAGGCGTTCGGGTCGTAGCACGCGTTCGAAGGTCGATTCGCTGACCGCGACGCAACCGTCGGGTGCGACGGCGCTCAGTACCACCGCATCGGCCAGTTCGTCGCTGCGTTTGAGTTCCGTGTCGGAGCCCGGCGCTTCCATGTCGTGCAGACCAAACCGGAATACCAGCTCCAGGCGCGCGCCAGTGTGATTGTCAGCGTTGAGTTCATCGAGCACTTCGGCGCCCAGAAGTGCATGCAGCACCACGCGAAAGGCACGATCGGCGGCCGCGACGTCGGTTTCGAATACCACGAGCCAGCCGGTGCCGGGCAGCTCCATCACGCGTGCGTGGGCTCGAGATGCCAGCCGGTCCAGTCGCTCGCGACAGCGAGCCAGAATGCTGGCTCGCTCGGCGATGGGCACGCGATTCAGGTTGAACAGATTGACCACCAGCAGATAAGTGCGGCGCACGGTCTTCGGCGCTTCGGATTCGACCGATTGTTCCGTGCCGGTGTTGGCGTACGTCACGGCCAGCAAGTGACCCAGGAATGCGCACGCCATGATGCTGACGACCGCCATCAGCGCGACCACCGGCCCCAGGGAGAGTCCGCCGCTGATGGCGTCGTCGTCCAGCACGATGCGCGCATAGCCGGCGGTGTCGTTTTCGAACTCGATGGGCGCTTTGAACTCATGGCCACCGTCCCGGGTCTCGCTGCCCGCGAGGGCCACGACACGATCGTCGAGGGTGTGAATGGCGGCGAGGCGAATCGTCGGCAGCGAAGCCAGGCGGGTCGTGAGCACGCCGAGGCGGATGGCGTCGACGGCGATCAGTGGCTCCACCGACAGCGTCGCGAGTTGTGCGGCGCTCGCCTGACCAAGCGCCTGAATGTGTTCCGATCTTGCGACGTCGGCTTGCCACGCCCAGGCAACTCCGATCAGCAGATTCGTAATAACGGCCGCACCCGCCGCGATGACCACGGCGAACCGCCGCGGCTCGCGCAACAGATCACTCAGCGTCGTCTTGGTGCGTGTGAGATCGATCATGTGAGACGGTAGTGCCGGCGCCGGTGGTGCTCAAGCCGGGTTGCGATCACGAGCGGGATTTGTCGATTGATGCTTCGGAGGACGTGTACGAATTGGCGGCCATGTTGACTCCGCCCCGGCAGGTTATCAAGCCCGCGCCTGGATTCGGAGACTGTCCCCGGAGCTTGGTGTCCGATCGATCGGCGCGATGGCTGCACCTAGCTCCGGGGATAGTCTCCGAATCCCCTTCTAGTCGTCCGCGGTGAAGTCGTAGTTCATCTCGGTGGACGGTTCCTGCAGATAGTGCCCCTGAATGTAGTTCGCGCCAGCCTGCCATAGTGCAGACAGCACGGTGGCGCTCTCCACCATGGGAATCACGGTCAGTTTTCCCTGGGACTGCAGTCGTTTGATCATCTTCGTGAGGTTTTCGCGGCGCGCCGTGTCTGCATCGAGGTCGTTCACATGGCCGCCGTCCAGCTTCACGAACTCGACCGGAATGTGGCGAAGCGTCTCGAAGGGATTCTCAGTCACCCCGAAGTGGCGCAGCGACGAGCGGCAATGCATGCCCTTGAGCCCCTGCACGAACTCGCGTGCCTGGCGCACGTGCGCCGCGGCATCCGGTTCGGCGATCTGGAAGATCACCGCGTCGCTGGGCAGCCGCGCGGCTTTGATGGCGACCGACAGCCACTGCGTGAACTCCGGGTCGATGAGGCTGTTGGACGTCAGATTGATGGTCAGCCGCGTGTTGTGACCTTTCGATCGATGCACCGACAGGAGCTTGATCGATTGCAGAATGACCCAGCGGTCGATCTTGCCCGCCACGCCATTCGCGATGGCCAGTTCGAGGAACTGATCCGGCGGCAGGCGGCGGCCCTTTTCGTCGGTGAGCCGCAGGAACACCTCGTAGTGCTCGTCGGCGTCGCCGCGCAGGCTGATGATCGGCTGGAACAGTAGAACGAAGGTGTCCTTCTCGATCGCGTCGTTGACGAGGCGAAGGATGCGACGTTGTTCTGCTGAGAGGTTGCCTTCGTCTTCCTCCGCTTCGAGCGCCTTGGCCGTGGGCCAGGCGACATGGTTGCTCTTGCCCGCCGCGCGTGCCGCAACGAGTGTTCTGAACGCCAGGTTGAGCGCGTCCTTGAGCTTGCCGATGTCATCCACCGCCGCGGCGCCGATGGTGAGCGTGCGGCGGACGGTCTTGCCCTCGATCTCGTAGAGCGCACCCTCGACCGATTCGCGCAGCGCTTCGGCCATGACGTCGCCACCGGCCTCGCTGCCCATGGCGGCGATTGCGAAGCGATGGTTGGCGATGCGCGCCATGATGCTGCTGCCGATTTCGGCGCGCAGACTGTCGGCTACTTCTTCGACGACGTGCTCGACCGCGTCGAGGCCCGCCTCCACCTGCAGCGCGTCGAAGTCGTCGATCTCGACGACGAGCATCGATCCGGTGCCGTTGCCTTCGGCCTGCACCTGCGCGATGAAATGAGCGATGTCGCCGAACGTCGCCGCAGTGCCGTTCGTCGCGATCGCCGTCGCATCGTCGGCACGTGCGGTGAGCGTAGGCGGCTCCTGATGCGCCGCCGTGTCGGTCTCGCGCCGGCACTTCAACAGCACTTGGGTGCACGCTTCGCCTTCGTACTCGGCCCGCGACAGAGTCATCTGCCCGGCGACCGCGCTGCCGGCGACCGTCCGGCCGCGGAACGGGAAGCTCGTCTGATCGTCGCTGCTGTAGTCCTTCATGCGCGACTTGAATTCGTTGGCGAAGTCGGGATCGATGAGATCCAGAAGCGGCACGCCGAGGAGGTCATCGGCGCTGTCGCAACCGAAGATCTGTATGTACTCGTCGTTGGCAAAGATGTGCATGCCTTCGTGAACGTAGGCGATCGCGGCGTTCGCGTTGGACAGCAGCAGTTCGCAGCGCTGTTCGGCCTCACGCAACGCCTTGCGGGTCTGTGAATGATGGGTGCGCTGGCAGACATGATTGAGCTCGCGACGCACCACGTGCAGCAATCGGTCCTTGTCGTCGGCGAACACGACGTCGCTCGCACCCAGTGCCATGCCGCGGGTCAGCCGGCTCGTTTCCACCGTGTCTTCCATGACGATGATGGCGAGGTCGGGTTGGCGTTCGCGGAGCGCGGGCAGGACGTGATCGAGGTGATCGAATTTCGCACTGCAGAGCATGAGATCAATGGGTCGTTCGTTGGCCGAGGCGATGGCCTGGTCGAGGTCGGCGCAGAACTCGGGGCGCGTCGGAATCCCTGCATTGCGCAGCACGGAGTCGATCTCGTTTGCCCGGTTCTCCGACGAGTCGGCGATGAGCAGACGCACCAGGGGTGGCGTGGCCATCAGCGTCACAATCCCTTTTGTTTGGCCGTATCCCTACTGACTTGCGGTACTTACTTCCGGCCTTTGGACAACTCGGATTCGTCCGCACCGATCATGTCCCAGAGGGACTCCATGTTCAGCGCGATCTCCGTGGAATCCAAGTAACCATCCAGCATTCGGAATGTGAACTGGGTAAAACTTTCGGTCATGTGTACCCGCCGCATGAGCTGGGCGGTGGCGTGGATGCCCTGGCGCTGGATGTGAATCTTCTGGGACTCGCGGAAGGGTAGCCGCGGCGTGATCAGCATCGCGGGCTGGGCGATGGACTCGATCGCCGGCAGGAGCAGCGCGCGTTGTGGTTCGCTGTGCCCGGCGCGCTTCTGCAGCGGGCGGATGGCGACGGGAATTGCGCGGGGCGACAAGAGCTCCACACCGATCTGGATGGTGTCTTGATGGCGGATCCATCGAATGGCGGCAAGCACCCAGCGTGGATCCTGGGCTTCGCGTACCGCGATCAGCTCGCCGCTGATGAGCTGCGTCTGGGTCGGCGACTTCCACTGCACGCAGTAGCCGACCGGGCTCGTGTCGACGATCTCCGCGTCGTAGCACGGATACCGGACCTCGAGGGGCTCCTGCGGGGATTTCTTCAGTCCGGCAACGAGGATTCGAGTGGGATCCGCGATGTTCGGGTTCTCGGGAATCCGCCCGCCCCGGACGTCGAAGGCGTCGTTCCAGACGTCGGCGGGACGGCGGGACGCTGTGGGCGTGCCATCGTCCAGGAACGGATTGATCTCGCGCTTCAGGAGCGCCTCCGTCGTGCCGATCTGTTCGGCGAACTCGACACCGCCCGATGCAAAGTAGTGCACCGAGCGCAGGCCGACGCAGACCTTGAGCAGACCGGAGGCGGGCGAACGGCGGAACGAGCGCTTCTTGAGTACGCCCCAGGCGTGCACGAGATGGCGCAGCAGCTCGGCTTCGACATAGTCCGGCACGGGAATGTCCGAAGCGATCTCGGCGAGATACGCCTCGAGCGAGTAGACGAGTACGTCCGTTCGCAAACCGCGGACGTGTTCGCCGTCGTGCAGGCCGAGGTCCCGGTAGGCGGGTGGCGCGTCGGCTTCCAGGTCCACGGCGAACATCGTGTCGTCGCGGACCGGACCCATGCCGACTTCCGGCGTCCAGTGCTCGAGTGCGTTGAACACCATCGAGATCTGCGGCGGCCGCAACTGGTTCGGCTGTGTGGTGGCGAACAGGGCTATCCGCAGATAGGTGTCGGCGATCGAGAGCAGCGCGCCGCTGAGATTTTCCTCGTCGGCGAACGACTGCGCCGTGATATCGAGCCGTTCAGCCAGGTGGAAGAGATGGTTGATTTCGTACCAGGTACGCTTGGGTACCGTGGAATAGAACTGCGCGGCCCGCACCAGCGTGCGGGAGATGTCCGAGAGGCTGCGATGAATCGCCTGCCCGACCAGGTCCTTGTCGACGACGCTGACGTCGACGTCGAGCAGGTCGGCTACGATGCGTTTGTAGCCGCTGGAGAGTTCCGTTTGCAGCGCTTGAGCGAGCTGCGCATGACCTTCGCCCGCGCCGGCGGCATGGCTGGAGGTTCGATCGAGCCGCGCGCAGATGTAGTGAAGGGGCGGGCGGACGACCTCCAGGAGCGCCATGCGTGTCGACGGGTCGGTCGAAAGGCGACCCACTTCGGTGACGGCGCGATGGAGCAGGCCGGAGGATTCGATCGTGTTCGCCATCGGCAGCTGGGCAACCCACTCCGCGAGCGGCCCGGTTTCCGGCGCGCAGAAGGACAACGCGGGGTTGTCCGCCGTGGGGGTGGTGAGATTGCAGTCGAGTACGGGCATCGGGGCGCTTTTGCCACCTGGCGTCCTGAGATTATAGGTGAAGCGCTCCCGCGGAATCAGCGGCGGGTCACGCCGCGAGCGACCAGCGGTCGAAAAATGCACGCCGGAGGGAAGTCGGCGCGTTCGCGGGCTGGTGAGAAATGCTGGCGAGCTGCCCAGGTCGCGGCGACGGCGTTATCATGTGCGCCTTTTTCTTGCCGGCAGGTGTATGGCGAACTATTCAACCAACGAATTCAAATCCGGTCTGAAGGTGCTGCTCGATGGCGAGCCCTGCGCCATCGTCGAGAACGAATACGTGAAGCCCGGCAAGGGTCAGGCCTTCAACCGGGTGCGTCTGCGCAATCTGCGCACCGGGCGGATGTGGGAGCGCACGTTCAAGTCCGGCGAGTCCATTCCGGGCGCAGACGTCGTCGACATGAACATGGAGTACCTCTACACGGATGGCGAGTTCTGGCACTTCATGAAGACCGACGGCAGCTTCGAGCAGATCGCGGCGGACGCCAAGGCCGTCGGCGACGCGGAGCAGTGGCTGAAGGAGCAGGAGGTGTACATCGTGACCCTCTGGGACGATGCGCCGATCGCCGTTGCGCCGCCCAACTTCATCGTGCTCGAGGTGACCGAGACCGATCCGGGCATCAAGGGCGATACCGCGACGGGCGGTACGAAACCGGCGACCTTGTCGACCGGCGCGATCGTGCGGGTGCCGCTCTTCATCTCGATCGGCGACACGCTGAAGGTCGATACCCGCACCGGCACCTACGTCAGCCGGGCGTAGGAACGCGGCGCCATTGACCGATGACTGGCGACCTTCGGCGTCCATCGAGACGCTGAAGGCGCGGGCCGCCACCCTGGCCACGGTGCGCGCGTTCTTCGCCGTCCGGGGCATCATCGAGATCGACACGCCGGTGCTGGGCCGAACGACGGTCACCGATCCGGCCATCGACTCGCTGACGCTCGAGGTGGCGGGTGCGCCGCGCTACCTGCAGACATCCCCCGAGTTCCATCTGAAGCGTGTTCTGGCGGCGGGTGCGCCGAGTGTTGCCCGAATCGGTTCCGTCTTCAGGGCCGACGAATCGGGGCGCATTCACAACCCCGAGTTCACCATGGTGGAGTGGTATCGCCTCGGCTTCGATCTCGACGCTATCATCGATGACACGTGTGAACTCGTCGACCACGTGCTCGGACCGGACTCCTACCAACGGATCAGCTATGCCGCGTTGATCTCACGCTTCGACGTCGATGTGTTCGAGAGTTCGATCGCCGAGCTGACCGTCGCTGCGAGAGCCGCCGGTGCGGGCGGTGATGTCGATGGCTGGAGCCGTCGTGAGCTGCTCGACTTTCTCGTTGCCGAAGCGTTGCGGCGCTCCTCGGGGCGCGTGCTCGTCGTTGCGTATCCGCCCGATCAGGCCGCGCTTGCGCGAGTCGTGCACGATGAGGAAGGCCGCTCGGTGGCGGCGCGATTCGAACTCGTCATCGATGGTATCGAGATCGCCAATGGTTACGACGAACTGACCGATGCGGACGTGCTGGCGGCGCGCATGCGGGCGGATCGCGAAGATCGGCGAAAGCGGAATCGAACGGTTTACGAGGCGGACGAACGGTTGCTGGCGGCTTTGGCTGCCGGCTTGCCGCCATGCAGCGGCGTTGCGCTCGGATTCGATCGCCTCTTCATGCTCTCGCGCGGCCTGCCGGATCTCGCGAGCGCGCTGCCTTTCAGCTTCGAGCGGGCGTGAGCTTGCCGAGCGATTCCCCCATCCGAACGGCATTCCCGGCCGCGAGTTCTTTCGATGCCTCGATCGCACCCTGGGGCAAGAGCACGATCACCGTCGATCCGAGCAGAAAGCGTCCGATCTCGTCGCCGCGCGCGACGGCAACGTCGTGTTGGGTGGTAGTGAGCCGCTCGTAGGGCGAAACCGGCGTGTCGAAGGGCGTTTCGATGCTGGCGACGATCAACGCGCCCACCATGACCACGGCGGCGGGCCCGAAGCGCGTGTCGAACACCATGACGAGCCGCTCGTTGCGGCAGAACAGACCGCGGATGCCCGCGTCGGTCTGCGCGTTCACGGAGAACAGTGCGCCAGGCACGGCGATGGTGCGTACGAGTGTGCCGTCGAACGGTGCATGCACACGGTGATAGTCGGAGGGCGCGAGATAGATCGTTGCAAACCATCCATCGGTGAGTGCGTGCGCGAGCGCACCATCGGTCAAGAGCGTCGTCGCGGCGTACTCGTGCCGCTTCGCCTGCAGCAACGACTCGCCCCTGATCGCTCCGAACTGACTCATCGTACCGTCGGCGGGGCTGACGAGATCGTCGGGTGATGGGGCGAGCGGGCGGGCATCGGGACGCAGCGCCCGGGTGAAGAAGTCGTTGAAAGAGGCATAGCCCGATAGCGCGGGCACGGCTGCCTCGCTCATGTTCACGCGATAGTGGGCTGCGAATCGTTCGATGAGGAGCCGGCGCACAGTCGGGTGGCGCGAATCGGCGATGCGCCCGGCGAGCCGCGACAAGCCGTGTTGTGGCAACACCTTCTGCAGAGCGACGAACACGACTATGCGTCCGTCTCGATCGGGGTGTCGGTACGATTGCCCCAGTCGGCCCAGGAGCCGGGATAGGCCCGGATGCGCGGCATCCCCAGGAGCCTGCCGACGAGATACGACAGGCCCGATCGGTGGTGCGTCTGGCAGTGGGTCACGATGTCGGCGTCTTTGCGGATGCCTGCACGGCCGAGTACGTCTGCGAGATCGGTGCGCAAGCGCAGATTGCGCGACGGATCCATGAGATCCAGCCAGTCGAGATGTATCGCGCCCGGAATGTGACCGGCGCGGCGCGAACCGGACTTGGCTCCGACGAACTCCGCACGCGATCGACAATCCCAGATCGTCAGCGTCTCATCCTGCAAGCGCGCGAGTATTTCTTCGGCCTCGGCGATGGGCGCGGCGTCGAACGCGATATCCATCGCGCTGGGCGTGCGTTGCACCGCGTCGGTGCTCAGCGCACGCCCTTCGCCGACCCACGCGTGCAGGCCGCCATCGAGATAGGACCAGCGACGGTGGCCGATCACATCGAGCGTCCACAACAGGCGGCCCGCCCAGCCGCCCCCTTCGTCGTCGTAAGCGACGACTTCCGACTCCGGGGTCAGTCCGATCCGGCGCACGAGATTCGTCAGGCGATCCCGATCCGGCAACGATCCGGTGGCGGGCGGAACGCCGCTGACGAGATCGCCTGGCGTCACCAGCACGGCGCCCGGCAAATGCCCGGCCGTGTAGGCGGCAGCCGTCGTCACCTGAATGATCAGCGTCTTCGGATCGTCGAGACGTCGGGTCAGTTGCTCGGGTGTGATGAGCGATGCCACTGCGCTTCCGTCGATGAAGGTCGGCGCATGATAGCGTCTCGGCTGCCGATGTGACGGCAACGATCGAATGCTACGCTTCGAGTCGGTTGGGTGGCGGCGAGGTCGACGGTGACGGGCGCATTGGTCTGGATGGATCTGGAGATGTCGGGTTTGAACCCCGACCACGACGTGATCATCGAGATCGCGACCATCGTCACCACGGCCGAACTCGATGTCGTCGAAGAGGGGCCGGCGCTCGCGATTCGCCAGAGCGAAGAGCGCATCGCAGCCATGGACGAGTGGAACACCAAGCATCACACCGCGTCCGGGCTGATCGCGCGCATGCGCGCGGAAGGGGTGAGTCAGGCGGAGGCGGAAGCGCGGACGCTCGACTTCGTTGCACGCCACACGGAACGCGGCCAGGCGATCCTGTGCGGGAACACCATCTGGCAGGATCGCAGGTTCCTCGCGCGGCACATGCCGGCGCTCGAAGCGCATCTGCATTACCGTATGATCGATGTGAGCAGCGTCAAGGAGCTGGCAAGGCGCTGGCGTCCGGAGCTGTTGGCCGGCGTCAACAAACAGGGCCAGCACCTGGCATTGGCCGACATTCGCGAGTCGATCGCCGAGCTCGCCTACTATCGGAGCCAGTTCTTCAAGCTGAACGATCCGCCTTGAGGCGCTGAGCTTCGATCGCCCAGTCGATGTGCTCGGCGACCATTTCATCCACATGCGGACGCCGGCTGCGCAGCGCATCCCCGATCGCGGGGTCGTAGGGTGCATTGCCGAGTGCCACAGCGACGTTTCGCAACCACTGCGGATAGCGGATGCGACGCAGCGCCGTACCCTCGGTCATCGCGAGAAACGTGGCCTCATCCCAGGCGAACAGCGTGAGCAGGTCGGTGCCGTTCAGCAAACGGCGCGGTTCGAAGTCGGCGATCGTGGTGACTTTGGCGTAACGATTCCAGGGACACACCAGCTGACAGTCGTCGCAACCGAAAATGCGGTTGCCGAGGAGCGGCCGCAGCGCTTCCGGAATCGGGCCCTTGCTCTCGATCGTGAGATAGGAGATGCAGCGTCGTGCGTCGAGTTGCCGGGGGCCAACGATGGCCTGAGTGGGGCACACGGTCATGCACGCGCTGCAGCGACCGCAGGCGTCGGCG
>JBFKCZ010000039.1:0-11088 GCA_041620035.1 Pseudomonadales bacterium | reverse complement strand
GTCCCACTTCGCCGTCAACTATGTGGGTCCTGGCGGACCCGGCATCCGGGTGATTCGCGTGGTGAGCGGCGGCATCGCCCTGCCGTTCCCGAACGAAGCATTGAGTGCTTCGATCCGGTTCGGCAATCTCGCCGCCGACCTGGCGGAGGCCGACCTGTACTTCGGCGATCCGGCCACCACCGCGCCGATCTTCGAGGATGTCCCGTTCGGTGCGTTTACGCCGTATCTCGACCTGCCTGCGGGAACCCAGAGCATTCGGATCACCGCGGCCAACAGTTCCGACCCCGTGCTGCACACCCAGAGCGCAACGCTCTTGAGCGGCAACTTCAGCACGTTCTACATCGGCGGTCTCGTATCCAACCCGGCCATGGCTGGCGCGTTCACCATCGACGACAACCGCATCGTCGGCGTGCGCACGCAGGTGCGGCTCTTCAACGGCTCGCCCGCCGCGGGCACGGTGAACGTGTTCCTGCTGGTGCCGGGCCAGACCACGACCAGCGCCTCGG
Source organism: Pseudomonadales bacterium (assembly GCA_041620035.1). GTDB lineage: Bacteria > Pseudomonadota > Gammaproteobacteria > Pseudomonadales > Azotimanducaceae > SZUA-521. The sequence continues at coordinate 10,582 of JBFKCZ010000039.1, read as the reverse complement.
CAACGTTTCCGGCCGCGGCCGTAGGTGCCAGCGGCGCCACGCGCCTGCCGCCCGGGCCCTACGATCTGGTGGTGGAGAACCTCCAGGGTGTCAGCCTGTTCGGACCAGATCGCGTGCAGGTGGAGAGCGGCGTGCGACACATCCTGACCGTTACCGATACCGCCGGCGGCGGACCGCCGTTCGCGGTGTCGTTCGGCGTCGATCCATGAGCAAGGTTCTGAACGTCGGCGGCCTCTTGTACCCGGGGTTCGAAATGCTCGACCTCTTCGGCCCGCTCGAGATGTTCTCGCTCCTGGGTGGAAATCGCGTACGCATCTGCACCATCGCCACCAGCGCAGGCCCGGTGCGAACAGCGATGGGCGCCGATCCGCCGAGCGGCCCCGAGGTGCTCGCAGAATACGGTGTTGCGCAGGCCCCCGACGTCGATGTGCTCATCGTTCCCGGCGGATTCGGAACGTTCCCTGCGCTCGGGGATGAAGCGCTCCTGGACTACCTGCGGGCCCAGGCCGAACGCGACACCATCGTTGCGTCGGTGTGCACCGGTGCAGCGCTGCTCGCGAAGGCCGGCCTGCTCGACGGCCGCCGCGCCACCACGAACAAACAGTTCTTCGACCTCGTCCGCGCCCAGGGCCCGACGGTCGACTGGGTCGAAGCTGCACGGTGGGTGGATGCCGGTCGGGTCGTCACGTCGTCTGGTGTGTCGGCGGGCATGGACATGGCGCTCGCGCTGATCGCGCGGCTCATCGATGCCGACTCGGCCGAAGCGGTTGCGGTGGCCGCGGAGTACACCTGGCATCGCGACTCCGACTTCGATCCCTTCGTCGCGCACCTGAACGCGATGGCCGTTCAGCCGACGCGGTAACGCCGTCCGGTCTCAGGCGCGCGGACGTTCCCCGACGATGGACACCCGTTCACCGTAGCGAGTCTCCGGATGGTAGTCCCACACGGCATGGTGTTGCGTGCAACGGTTGTCCCAGAACGTGAGGGTGTTGGGCTGCCAGCTCACGCGACACGTCAGCGACGGCGTGGTCGCAATGTGCGCGAACAGCATCTCGAGGAGCGCGTCGCTCTCGAACGCTTTGAGGCCTTTGATGCGCGTGGTGAACCCGGAGTTCACGAACAGCACCTTTCTGCCGGTCTCCGGGTGCCGGATGACCACGGGGTGTTCGTTCTTCGGGTACGTCGTGCCGCTCGGCGGCGCGTACCCGTAGTTGCCGAGGTAAGGCCGCGCGCCGTCGTGTATCGCGGTCAACGTTTCCAGATAGCGCTGCATCGACTCGGAGAGCGTCTCGTAAGCCCGGTACATGTTGGCGAACATCGTGTCGCCGCCGCCCTTTCCCGGCACCTGAGTCAGATAGAGCATGGATCCCATCGGCGGCTCCGCATCGCAGGTGACGTCGGTATGCCAGCCGTCGCCGGCCGTGTACTTCGAGTTCGCCGTCGTCTTCACCACGAGAATCTCGGGGTCGGAACCGCCCTCGTAGCCCGCGGCCGCCTTCAGGGGATGAACGTGGAGCCGCCCGAAACAACGGCCAAACGCCTTGTGCTGCTCGCGATCGATCGTCTGGTTGCGAAACACGAGCACGGACCAGTCGAGAAACGCCTGTCGCACTTCATCGAGCTGGCCCGCCGACAGCGGCTGCGAGAGATCGATGCCGTCGACCTCGGCACCGAGGTGCGGCGTCAGCGGCCGAATACCCACGTTCGCACTGCCCATAAGTGGCTCCGTTCCTGCCTGGTGCTCCATGCTAACTCCAGACCACCTGCAAGTGGGACTGGTACGATCGTCATATCGGACGTCACACCGAAACTCGGCTCATGTACCAGTTGGACCACGTCGTGCTCGCCGCACCCGATCTCGATCGCGCCAAACGCGAGTTCGAAACCCGCACGGGTGTCCTGCCCGTAGACGGCGGGCCCCATGGGGGCATGGGTACGCGCAACGCCCTGATCGGCATCGACGCGCAGAGCTACATCGAGATCATCGCACCCGACCCTGGTCAGGCGCCCGGCGCCAACTTCGGTGCAGAGCTCGCCCGCCTGCCGCAAGTGGAACTCCTGCACTGGGCCGTCCGGGTGCATGACTTCGCCGACATCGAAGCGCGCGCGAAGCGCGCCGGGCTGTCGCCGACCCCCGTGCGTCGCCAGACACGCCAACGCACCGATGGCGTGCTGCTGCGATGGTCGGTGCTGGGGCTGCGCGGCCATGATGCGGGCGGGCTGCTGCCCTTCTACATCGACTGGGGCGAGACCCCACACCCGGCGATCGATGCGCCTTGCGTCGAGGCGAGCTTCGCAGTGACACTGCCCCGGGAGCGGCCATGGACGGATCTGCTCACGCCCGCGCCGGAGGGCGTTCGGGTGGGCTCGGGTGTCCCGGGCATGCGACTCAACATATCGACGCGCCGGGGTGAGCTGACGTTTCATGCCGTCGCCCCGAAGGGATTCGCTTTCGGATAGAACTTTCATAGATCGGGGAGGTAGCGATGTACCGAGAACTCAAAGCAGCCTGGACAGAACTCACCGCACCGGGTGCCCAATTCGAAATCCGCACCCAGACGATCCGCGGTGTCGCCATGAAGACGTATGCGAATGCACCGCCGAGCCTGCGTGAGGTGTGGCTCGCCTCCGCCGCCTTTGCCGACCGCGACTACATGGTCTTCGATGGCAACCGCTGGACTTACGGCCAAGCCCATCGCGAAGTCGCATCGGTCGCCAACTGGCTGCTCGAGCACGGCGTTCGTCCGGGCGATGGCGTTGCGATCGCCATGCGCAATTTTCCGGAATGGCTCACCGCGTACTGGGCCACGGTATCCATCGGTGCGGTGGTCGTCGGCATGAACGCCTGGTGGGTGGGTGCCGAGATGGTGTACGGGCTCAACGATTCGAAACCCAAGGTGCTGATCGGCGACGCCGAGCGCCTGGCGCGCGCACTCGAGCATCGCAACGAAATTCCGGACATGCGGATGGTGGGCGTGCGCTTCGACAGTGAGCTGCCCCCCGGGGTCACGCCGTGGTCGGAACTCATCGCAACGCCGGGCAAGCTGCCCGACGCAACCATCGATCCCGACAGCGACGCCTGCATCTTCTACACATCGGGCACGACGGGGCATCCGAAGGGCGCACAACTCACGCATCGGGGCTGCGTCTCCAACATCATGAGTCTCGCCTTCGCCGGTGCCGTGACCGCGGCTGCAATGCAGCGCGCCAAGGGCGTCACGCCCGAAGCGCCCGCGAATCCCGCCTCGCTGGTCACCACTCCGCTCTTCCACGTCACCGCCAACAACTGCGTTGCCCATGGCGCGACGCTCACGGGCGGCAAACTGGTGTTCATGTACAAGTGGGATGCCGGTGAAGCGCTGCGTCTGATCGAAGAAGAGAAGATCACCGCCATGACGGGCGTACCCGTGATGGCGCGCGAACTGATCTCACATCCCGATTTCGCAGAACGCGACACATCTTCGTTGCGCTCACTTGGCGGCGGCGGCGCCCAGTTGCAGCCCGACCTCGTCGGCAAGATCGATTCGGCCGTCAAGAATGCGCGTCCCAGCACCGGCTACGGCATGACCGAAACGTGCGGCATCATCACTTCGATCTCCGCGGACTTCTTCGTCGACCGGCCCGCGAGCGCCGGCCCCGCCATGCCGGTGTACGACGTGAAGTGCGTGGACGGCAACGGCAACACGGTGCCGCCCGGACAGGTCGGTGAGCTGTGGGTGAAGGGCGCCCAGGTCATCCGCGGCTATCTGAACCGTGCGGAGGCGACGGCGGAAACGATCACCGATGGCTGGCTGCACACCGGCGACGTCGCCCGCCTCGACGAGGATGGCTTCATCTACATCGTCGACCGCGTCAAGGACATGGTTCTGCGCGGCGGAGAGAACGTCTACTGCGCCGAAGTGGAGACCGCCCTCTTCGACCACCCCGACGTGGCTGAGTGCACGGTCATCGGCGTGCCGGATGATCGGCTCGGCGAAGAGGTCGGTGCCGCGGTGGTTCTGAAACCGGGCGCCAAGACCTCGGCGGATGCGCTGCGCGCGTTCTGCGCGAGCCGCATCTCGAAACACAAGATTCCCCGCTACATCTGGCTGCGCACCGATGCGCTACCGCGCAACGCGAACGGCAAGTTCCTGAAGCGCGAGTTGCGCGACTCGCTGAAGATCGCGGACGCGCGGTAGCGGCTGCGGAGCGTCGCTGAAGTCCGAAGAGAGCCTGTGGGAGCAGGCTTGCCCGCGAATGAGTGATTGTCTTGCTTGCAGCCGTTCGCGCCCAAGGGCGCTCCCACAGTGCCTTCGATGACTCTTGCGACACCCTCCTTGGGCGCGAACGAGTGTAGGAGATAGTTGCTTTATTTCGCGGGCGAGCCCCGCTCCCACAAGCTTCGATCCGAGAAAACGCCGCTACGCAAGATAGGTCTTGCAGCCCGTGCGCTCGAGAATCGGGTCCAGCGCCGTCTTGTCCTTCACCGCACGATACTTCGCTTTCAATACCTGCAGCGACTTGGCGTGGTACTTCTGGGGCGGTTGCGTGTACGCGGCACCCGCGAGCTGCACCGTGAAGGAGTCCTTACCTTCCTCGAGCGCGGCCGCGTTGGCCGTCGTCCACGGCAGGAAGTAGTGTCCGACGATTTCGATGAGGGGCTCGAGCGTGCCGCGCAACGAACCCCAGTCTTCGAAGTGGCCTTCGTTGTGTGGCTCGAGCATTCGTTGACACCAGGCGAGAACCTTCGACGCACGGGCCCGCATGATGCCGCCACAAGTCGGGTCGATCGAGCATTCGTACAGCTGCGCCGCGAGTCCGAAATCGCCGAATGACGGCCGCGCCCCAAACAGGTAGGAGCGCGTGTCGAGATGTGCCTGCAGCACGTCGAGCAGCTGTTCCAGGTAGGTGCGAATGAGTGGCGCAGTAGCAGCACTCGATCCCACGAAATGACCGCGCCCGGTCATGCGTTCGCGCACCATCTTGGCCATGTTTGCGACGGTTTCGTCGTCGGCCGTCGGCGCCATGCCGCGCGCGAGGACATGTGCGGTGGCGATCTGATCCACTTCCGCCCACCAGCGATGGTGGAACATGATCTTGTTACCCCACTCGTCGCCGAACTCTTCGACCAGTATGGATAGGAAATCGAGCGCAGGGTCCTCGGGATGGGTGGTCGGTTTGGGAAATTTCTCGTCGAGGTACTCCATGATCGGCGTCGAATCCTGCAGACCCATATCTTCTGGCGTAACCACCAGCGGCACGAGGGGCAGCTTTGCGTGCTTCTTGAACTCGGCTTCGTTGCTGGCGTTGCGTGACACCCAGTCGTGGGGGACCCCTTTGTAGCGGCAGTACGCCCGCACCTTGATCGAGTACGGCGACATTTCCGATCCGAACACTTTGTATCTGTTCGCCATGGCTACCTCCTAACCTTGATTCGTTTTCCCTGGTGCAAGCCCCGGATTCGCGGGGAGCTGCGCGAAGCGTTGCGCGTCACGCGTGCGACTGTATTCCGCTACGACCGGTGCCAGTTCCTTCGGGCCTGCGCCATGCAGGATGACACCGTCGCATCCGAGGTCGAACTGGCCCTGGATCTTGGCGACGCAGCGCGCGGGCGACCCTGTCGCCGCCGGCGCAAGCCAGCTCTCCGGAATGAGACCGGCAATGCGCTCGAGTTGTTCCGTCGTAGCGATCTGGTCGATCGCACCGCGCATGTTGCTCACGGTCGCGTCGCTGCGAAACCGCTCGAGCACTTTGGGATCCCAGCCGTTGGTCTTCACCATCAGGTCGCCGTACGCCTGCAGGTACGTCGCCATCCGCCCAACGGTCTTCTTGAGGCGTACGGGTTCGGTGAGGTGATCGCCGATGGTGGCGAAACAGGACCACACGCGAACGGCGGCAGGATCGCGGCCCGCAAGCTCAGCCGCCTTCTTGACCGTGGCCACACACCGCGCCGTCGTTTCGTCGGTGAAAAACGTGTGCAGCACCACGGCATCGAAAGCGCGACCGCCCAAGGCGAGGGAATTCGGTCCGAAAGCCGTCATCGTGAGCGGAATGTCGAGGTCGAAACTCGGATCGAGGCGCAGCATGGGAAACCGTCCCGCAGGGCCTTCGTGGCCAACGACCGTTTCGCCGCGCCAGAGGCGCCGCATCAGCCCCGCGAAGTCTTCCATTGCCGCCGTGGTGATACGAGGCAGTCCGTACGCATTGAACATGGCATCGATGCCACGGCCGAGGCCGAGGGAGAAACGTCCGCCGGTGAGCGCGTGCATGGTGCTCGAATAGGCGGCGGTCACGAGTGGATGGCGCGTGTTCTGGTTGGTGGCCGCGGTCGCGATGCCAATGCGCTCCGACACGGCGCCGACCGCGCCCGACAGCGTCGCCGCCTCCTTGATGTTGAATCGCTCGGAGATGAAGCATGCGCCGATACCCATGCGCTCGGCGTCGCGGACTTCCTCGATCAGGTCGCGCGGCGACTTCGGCGCGCCGGCGAGCGTGTAGAACCCGATCTCGTTCATCATGACTGACATTCTGGTCCTCCGATGCCAAGCATCGCATCGCGGGCACACGATGCCAATGCGCAGGCCACTTGGATGTCACATCCATCGAGCCACCCGCTAGAATCCACCCTTTCCACTCAATGGGACTCAATCATGCCTTCCACCAACGCGGGCGCCATACGCCCGATCACGGCGAACGACGAGGCGATCAAGGCGGCCCTCGAAGAAGCGCACATACCCTCGCTGATGATGACCCTCGTCCACCTCACCGGCGATATGTCCATCCTGCGCGGCGACATCCGCCTCGATCGCGGGTTCTTCGCCGATCCCCAGGGCGGCATCCCACCCGACCAGCAGGCACGGGTGCGCGCGCTCGCATTCGATGCCATTCGGAAGTATCGCGACGACAACCGTGGCAAAGCCGCGCTCCCAAAGCCACCCGGCGGAGAGCAACTCGCCGAGATGATGCAGTTCCTCATCGGCGACGCCGCAACGCCTGAGTACGTCGAGTTCCTCTCCGCAGAACTCGCCATGGACGGGCGCGATGCTTACGCGAGTCCGCTGATGGCCGAGGTACCGGCGGCGAAGCGCAAGGACTTTCACGTCGTGGTGATCGGCGCGGGCATGTCCGGCTTGCTCGCGGCCATCCGCCTCAAGGAAGCAGGTATTGCGTTTTCGATCGTCGAGAAGAACGCGAATGTCGGCGGAACATGGTTCGAGAACACCTACCCGGGCTGTCGAGTCGACTCACCGAACCACACGTACTCCTATTCGTTCGCACCAAAAGACTGGCCGCAGCACTTCTCCGACCAGAAAGTGCTGCTCGACTACTTCGACGGCATCGCCAGCGAATACGACCTGCGCGACCACATCCGCTTCAACACCGAAGTGAACGCGGCACGCTACGACGAATCGACCAATACCTGGCGCGTCGAGGTGCAAACACCCAAAGGCACAGAGACGCTGCATGCGAATGCCGTCATCAGCGCCGTCGGTCAGCTCAATCGACCACGGTTTCCGGATGTGCCGGGCCGCGACACTTTCGCGGGCCCGGCGTTTCACTCCGCCCAGTGGCGCCACGATGTGGACCTGAAGGGCAAGCGCGTCGGTGTGATCGGTACGGGCGCCAGCGCCTTCCAATTCGTTCCGGTCATCGCGAAGGAAGCCGCGCAGGTGACCATCTTCCAACGCACGCCCCCCTGGGTGAGCCCGCGCGAAGAGTACTTCCAGTACATCCCCGATGCGAAACACTGGCTGCTGAACCATGTGCCCTTCTACGCCAAGTGGTATCGGTTCTGGATGTTCTGGCGCACATCCGAAGGACTGCTCGGTTCGGTGACGCTGGATTCGAGCTGGAACGACCAGCAGCGATCGACTTCCGCGGAAAACGACGCGCTACGTCAGTTGCTGACTGCGTGGATCACCGAAGTCGTCGGCGATGACGCCGATCTGCTCGCCAAGACCATCCCTCAATATCCGCCGGCCGGCAAGCGCATGCTCGTGGATGACGGCACGTGGCTGCGTGCACTCAAGCGAGACAACGTGCTCGTCACTACCGACCCGATCAAGGCGATCACGCCCAAGGGGATTACAACGCAGAACGGTGCGCACGATTTCGACGTGGTCATCTACGGCACCGGCTTTCAAGCGAGCAACTTCCTGACGCCCATGAAGGTGTATGGCAAGGGGGGAGTGGAACTCCACGATCAATGGGACGGAGACGCGCGTGCTTATCTCGGCATCACCATTCCCGGGTATCCCAACTTCTTCTGCATGTACGGGCCGAACACGAACATCGTCGTGAACGGCAGCATCGTGTTCTTTTCGGAATGCGAGATGCGCTACATCTTGGGTTGCATCGGACTGCTGATGAAACGCGACAGCCAGGCGATGGACTGTCGACGCGACATACACGACGCCTACAACCAGCGTATCGACGAAGGCAATCTACGCATGGCCTGGGGTTCGCCACACGTCAGCAGCTGGTACAAGAACAAGAAGGGGCGCGTCACGCAGAACTGGCCGTTCACGCTGCTGGAATACTGGAACCGCACGCGCGTGCCGAACCCGGACGACTTCTCTTTCACCTGATCCTTCACGTGACATGAGGCCATAAACGACGATGGGGCGCCTATGCGCCCCATCGTGGCGTTGTCGACAGCGGATCAGGCCTTGCGGGTGCCCGAAAAGCTGGCGTTGCCGAACGCACCGAGTTTGACGTTGCCGGAAATCTTGTCACCTTCGACTTTGGCGGTGAATTCCAGTTTGATCGGCATCGGCTGGGTCATGTCCGCAGCCCAGGTCAGCGTGTCGCCGTTTACCTTGCCGTCTTTGATTTCCAGCGCGCCCTGCGCACCTTCCATCTTGCCGGTCAACGCGGCGCCGGAGACCGCCAGCGTCAGCACGCTCTTCTGCGCGCCCATCGGCGTGTTCATCGTTACGTCCCACTGTCCGTTTGCACTCATTCGTCGCTCCTAGTGGCCTTCAAGTGATTGTTTCGATCCCTGGAGATCGCCTGCATTGTCACCGATGCAGCCGCACGCGGTAAAGCCGCTGTGATTCCACCGAGTTTTTCAGCGTTTCGGCAATACGTCGGCGACGAACTCGAAGGTTTTCCACTCGGGTACCGGTGTCGCTTCGCCGACACGCGGTACGAAGGGTGACTGACCGAGCCGCGCATGCGGGTGAATGTAGCGTGGACAGTTCGGCCACAGCCGCTCGATGGCCACGCGCACGATCAGCTCGCACTCGTGGTACTCGGCTCGCAGGGGATCGTTCTCGATCACTTCGGCGTTGCCATTGATTCGCATTCGCTTTGGGTTCTCGAAGTCGATCAGCAGGAGTCCGAGCTTCGGATTGCCGCGCAGGTTCCCCATGGAGAGGTACATACCGTTGCCGTCGTAGCTCGGGAAGGCGAGATGTCTGTCGTCGATCACTCGCAGGAAGCCGGGCGCGCCGCCTTTGTAGGAACAATGCGGCCAGCCATCCGCATCGATCGTGCTGAGAAAGAAGAAATCTCTGCTCGCGACGAACTGCTTGTCGTCGTCGTTCAGAGAATCTCTCACGATGGTGGCTTCGAGCCGATCCGCGAGACGGCGACTGTCGAAGCGATCCTGGAAATAGCGCGATGTTTCGGAGTACAAGTCGTTCACAACGCCCCCTCCATGCCCGCTTATCCGCGCCGACTCACAGCCCTTTCTTGCCGGCTTCGCGGAACATCGGCTCGTACTTGTCGAATGCCGGGTTGCCGGCACGTGCACCGGTCGTGGTTCCGACATCAGTAGTCAGAGTGTGACCGGTGGTGTAGCCCGATTCGTCGCTCGCCAGCCACAACGCCGCATTGGCAACGTCCTCGGCGACACCGGCACGATTGATCAGCGGCGAATTCTTGGCGAGCGCTTCTTTGGTCGCGTCGAGCGCAGCGGGATCTCCGGTCATGACGTTGGCCACCATCGCGGTCGCCATTCCGGCCGGCGCGATCGCGTTGACTCGGATGCCGTGGCGACACAGCTCGGCGCCAACGTTCTTGGTCAATCCCACGACCGCGTGTTTCGACGCGCAGTAGGCGTGGGGGCCCAGACCGCCGAGAATGCCTGCCGTGCTCGCCATGCTGATGATGGAGCCCTGCATGCGGGGCTGCATCACACGCGCGGCATGCTTCATGCCGTAGAACACACCGTTCAGCAGCACGTCGATCGTCGCTGCCCATTCCTCGGCAGGTGTGGTGGCGATCGGTCCCACGGCACCGACGATCCCCGCGTTGTTGAACATCACATCGAGTTGACCGAACTCCGACACCGCGAAATCGACGAGTGCTGCCACGTCGGCTTCGGATGTCACGTCGCAGCGGATGAACCGCGCCGCACTGCCGAGTTCGCGGGCGAGTGAAGCAGCCGGTCCTTCTTGAATGTCACCGAGCACCACGCGACACCCTTCGGCCACGAACCGCCGCGCCGTTGCCGCACCGAATCCGCTGGCGGCACCGGTGATCGCCGCCACCTTGCCTTCGAGCCTGGAACCCATACTCATTACCTCGAGTGTGCTTGTGGTTTGTCGCGACCAATGGCGGGTGTCGCGAAAGTCAGCGTAGCCAATGTGGGAGCGGG
>JBFKCZ010000038.1:0-11241 GCA_041620035.1 Pseudomonadales bacterium | reverse complement strand
TCTTCGAAGCGGTGCGCGTCGTGCGTGGCCGCTACACAGATGCGAGTGATCCGGGTGAGATCACTCAATTCCAGGCGCTGACGACGGCGGTCTCCGGAACCGTTGGCATCAGCAACATCGCGGGGGTTGCGATCGCAATCTCCATCGGCGGCCCGGGTGCCACGTTCTGGCTCATCGTCGCTGGACTCCTGGGCATGTCGACCAAATTCGCGGAGTGCACACTCGGCGTTCGATATCGGGACGTGCACGCGGACGGCAGCGTCTCCGGCGGCCCGATGTATTACCTCACGCGCGGCCTGGCCGATCGGGGTTTGCCGAGACTCGGCCGCGCGCTCGGCATCTTCTACGCGGTGAGCCTGGTGCTCGGTGGGCTCGGCGGCAACCTGCTCCAGTCGAATCAGTCCACTGCCATTCTTCTCGACGTGTTCGGCGATGGACGCGGCAGTGGTGCGTCATGGTTCGTGGGCATTGCGCTCGCCGTCACGGTCGGGCTCGTGATCATCGGGGGCATCAAGAGTATCGCCCGGGTGACCGCGCGGCTGGTGCCCACCATGGCGTTGTTGTACATCGGCACGGGATCGTTGGTGCTCGTCGTCAACGCGGACAGGGTGCCCGATGCGATCGTCGCGATCTGGAACGGCGCGTTCAGTGCGCCGGGGATCGCGGGCGGTGCAGTCGGTGCGTTGATCATGGGTTTCCGGCGCGCGGTGTTTTCGAACGAGGCGGGGCTCGGTACCGCGGCTATTGCTCACTCCGCGGCGCGAACGCCGTATCCGGCGAGCGAAGGCTACGTCGCGCTGCTCGAACCGTTTCTCGACACGGTCGTGATCTGCACGATGACGGCGCTCGTGATCGTGACCACGGTGTACGAGCCGGGCAGCGTCGCGGTGGACGGCATCGAGCTCACGGCGCGGGCGTTCGCGACCGCGTTTTCGTGGGCGCCGATCCCGTTGTCGATTGCCGCGTTTCTCTTCGCCTACACCACCGTGGTCGCCTGGGCGTACTACGGCCTGAAGGCCTTTACGTTCGTGGTCGGGGAGAGTCCCGCGGCCGAGTTCGTCTTCAAGCTCGCGGTCGTCGCGTCCGTCATCATCGGCAGCAGCATCGAGCTGCGCGCCATCGTGGATCTCGCCGACGCCCTGGTGCTGCTCATCGCGGTGCCGAACCTTGCCGGCTTGTACCTGCTCGCTCCGGTTGTCCGAGCGGAGATGGCGCGCTTTCAGAAGGAGGTACTGCGACGGGGCTAATGCGTTCGGAGACTATCTCCGGCGCTACGTGCAGGCATCGGGCCGATCGATGGGACGCCAAGCTCTGGGGGTAGTCTCCGAGGTCGATTCGATAATGAGAGACGTTCCCGCACACTCGAACTCCGCTCGTCGATCCGGGTATTCTTGCCGCAATCTCATTCCCTTGCGCAGCTCATCGATGTCACAACCGTCCGTCTACCGGCCCGTGCAGCCCATTCGACCCGCCGCCACCGTCATCCTGGTGCGCGACTGCGAGGGTGATTACGAGATCCTCATGCTGCGGCGAACCTCGAACGCCGCGTTTGCCGGCGGCATGTACGTGTTTCCGGGTGGGCGCGTCGACAATGACGACCATCTGCATCGATACGACCGCCACCGGCGCGACCTCACGCCCGCCCAACGGCCGCAACTCACGGCGATTGGTGACGAGTGGCGGGGATTCTGGATCGCGGGGATCCGGGAGAGTTTCGAAGAGGCGGGCGTATTGCTTGCATACGATCAGAACGGGCGTCTGCTCGATCACCAGGACGCCACGTTGCGCGCGCGGTTCGACGACTATCGGCACCAGCTGCATGGCGGCGCCCTGGGGCTCGACGATATCTGCGAACGCGAGGGCCTGACGCTCGCGGTCGATCGCATGCACTTCTTCAACCGATGGGTGACGCCGGAGGGGCGGCCGCGGCGTTTCGACACGCGTTTCTTCGTAGCGGTCGCACCGCCCGGACAACGGGGGCATCACGATACGAAGGAAACCGTGGACAGTCTCTGGGTGTCGCCGGGTGTGGCGCTCGAGCGCCATGCGCGGGGCGAATTCGGCCTGATGGCGGTGACCAAACGTCAGCTCGAGTCGCTCGCGTCGTTTGCAAGCGTTGGGGAACTCGAGGCGATGGTTACAGGACCAAGGGAGTATCCGATCTTTCGTCCGTGGCTGCCGGTAACCGACGGCGATTGAGTCGGATTCGCGTAAACAGGGGAGGAAAAGAGATGAAGTGGCTGATGGCTCTATTCGTTGCGGTGTTGAGCGTCACGGCGCACGCGGCGGGCAGCGGGATGAGCAGCGGTGGTAGCGGCGGGTTCGAAACACCCCAGCGCAGCCCCGAGCAACTGGCGGCGTCGAGCTACAACGCGGGGCTCAAACACAAGAAGCGCGCACTCGCGTATGAGAAGAAGGCCGTGGAAGCGACCAAGGACAAAGATCGGGAGAAGTACGGCAAGCGATCGCGCGATCAGTTCGAAGATGCGGTGGCGGACTACCTGAAGGCCTACGGATACGACAGGGAAATGTATCAGGCCTTGAATGAACTGGGGTTCGCCTATCGCAAGCTCGGTGATTACGAGAACGCGGTGCGTGCATACAACACCGCGCTCGCGGTGAAACCCGACTTCGCACCGGCTATCGAGTATCGCGCCGAGGCTTTCCTTGCTGTTGGCCTGCTCGAAGAAACGAAGGCAGCCTATCTCGAACTGTATCGCCTCGATCAGGCGCAAGCGGGCCTCCTCATGCAGGCGATCGACGAGTGGATCGAGGCCAACGCAGCCACGGGCGGCGACGCCGCGAAGGCGTTCGCGGCATGGGCGGCGGAGCGCAAACAGCTCGCGTCGGTGACGCAGTCGATTACCGAGGTACCCAAGCGCGACTGGTGATCGGCGCCGCTCTGTTGTGGGTTGCATTGGCCGCCGACGGGGCGACCTGGGCGTGGCAGTTGCCGGCGGGCTTCCCGCCACCCCTCGTGCCGGCCGACAACCCGATGACCGCTGCGAAGGTCGCACTCGGCGAGCGACTGTTTTCCGACGGCCGCCTGTCGGTGACCGGCGAGTACAGCTGCGCCAGTTGCCACGACCCCGCGCGTGCGTTCACCGACGGTCGGGCCGTGGCGGTCGGCGCGACCGGAGCGCATCACGCCCGCAACACACCGACGCTCGTCAACTCGGCCTACGCCGCGAGCCTTGGCTGGCTGGAAGATGCGCCGCGCACACTCGAAGCCCAGCATCGCGTTCCACTGTTCAACGATGCGCCCATCGAACTCGGCTTCGCGTCCACCGCGGCATTCGCCAATGACGCCGACGTCGTCGCCGCGTTTCCTAGAGGCTTTGGCACGGACGAACTGATCGCGGCGATCGCGAGCTATGTGCGGACGCTCAACTTCGCCGATTCGCCTTTCGATCGCTATCTCTACTTCGGCGAAGAGAGCTTGTCAGATCCGGCAAAGGCTGGTCTCACCCTGTTCCTGTCCGAACGAACGGGCTGCAGCGATTGCCATCGCGGATTCAATCTGTCGGGTCCGCTGGTACACAGTCTGGCCCCCGATGCCGAGCCTGCGTTCCATGATGGCGTGCGCGCACCGACGCTGCGCAATGTCGCGGTGACGGGCCCGTACATGCACGATGGGTCCATACCGACGCTTGCGGAGGTGATCGACTTCTACGCGGTTGGGGGGCGTGGCCGCGCCATCGATCTCGATTCGTCGGAACGAGAAGCGTTGCTTGCGTTCCTCGACAGCCTGACGGATCGGCGCTGGCTCAGCGCACCTGTCTCTCCAACTCAGGCTTCGCCGGCGACCATCCAGGAATAGGCATCGTCCAGCACGGGCTTGTCGACGTCGACCATCGTCACGTGTGGATCGCAATAGCGCAGGTACAGCGCGACACGCGTTTCTTTCGTCGTGTTCGGCAGGGATCGGTGCAACAGCAGGCCACCGAACAGCAGGGCATCGCCCGCGTGCATGGGAATCGGGATGCCCGGTTCTTCGACGCGCGCGGCGCGCAGGTACCCCGCCGGTTCATGCGGCCGTAGCCCTTTGGTATGCGAACCGGGCAAGACCCAAAGACAGCCGTTGTCGAGTGTGCAGGCATCGAGCGCAATCCACACGGTGAGGTCGTGCGGCGGCTCCAGCCGGCCGTAGCCGTTGTCCTGATGCCACGGCACGTCCGTTCGTGCGCGTGGGTCGGGGTGCTTGACGATGAACTGCTGATGCGTGAAGCAGACGTTCGGTCCGATCAATCGTTTGGCGAACTCGACCTGCGGACCGTTGCAGACGAACTCGCGAATGATCCGCGATCGGTGCACGAGCTGCACGGTGACACCGAGCCCGCGTCCGCCGTCGAACCGCATCGCTTCGCCGCGTAGTGCTGCGACGGTGGGTGCATCGACGAGTGAGCGCACCAGCGCGTAGCCGTCGCGGGCGTACGCGGCTTTGTCGACCGCGCCTCCATCGATCACGCCTTCATGGGCTCCGGTTCAGTCCCCGAGTCGGCGTCGATCTCGGCCTGGATCTCCGCGACGCGCTCCTCTGTCAATGGGTAACGCCACAGGAGCGGCATCGCCACGAACTTGAACAGGGCCGGCACCACCGAGTAGAGGCACGCGAGCATCAGGAGCGAGAACTCGGTATTCGGAGAGGTCTTCGGGTCGGCGAGCGAGTTGAACCCGAATGCCACGGCGAGTCCCGTTCCGACCGTGATGCCGAGGGCATACGCCGCCTTACGCACCATCGACCAGATCGAGAAGTAGGCGCCAGCCTGCATCTTGCCGGTACGCGCCTGGTCGACATCGACGACATCGGCAGCCATGGCCAGCGGCAGCGCGGACAGCGCGCCGATGGCGGAACCTTTCAGACACATGATTCCCACGAAGAAGACGAACTTGCCTGTCTCGATGCCTTCGAAATGGGCCATCGCACTTTCGTAGCTCGCGGCCGGCAGGAACGACAACAGGTGGTGGAACGCGAACGCTTCGAACCAATGCATCGGCGCAATGGCGATGAGCGGAATGAAGCACGACCAGATGGCGTACCAGCCGATGGCGACCATCGTGGCACGGTGCTTGCCGATGCGGCGCGACAGCATGAACCAGAGTGGTATCGCCGCGATCTGTGAGACGAAATAGGGCAGCAGGTACAGGCCGTAGAGGTCGCCGGCCTTCAACACGTGCTTCACGAAGAAGAACGACAGACTGTTGGTCATTGCCGAGCCGATCGTCGAGAAGCCGAAGATGATGATCAGCATCACGTAGGGCTGGTTCTTGAGTACGTGGGCGAGGCTCTCCTTGAGCGGCAGCCGCTGCGCGCGCTTTTCCTTGACGGGGAACTCGGGCACCACGATGACCGCATTGAGGACGAGCAGGGGCATCGCCAGGCACACGGCGAGCGAGAGGAAGAACACGGCGTCGGTGGGTTTGGTGTAGCCCAGAAACAGGATGAACGCAGGCGTGAATGCGGAGATCAGCGAGCCGACCACCGTGAACACTTCGCGCCATGCCGTGATGCGCGTGCGCTCGTTGTAGTTGCGAGACAGCTCCGCACCCCACGCGCTGTATGGCAGGTCCTTGATGGTGGAGCCGAGGTAGACGAGGGCCACCATGCCGAACAGATAGAGGTAACCGATGTTGAAAGTGAAGCCGAGCCAGGTCACGTCGAAGAACTCGAAGGGCGGCACGAACAGGAGCCACACCCCGACGATGTAGATCGGCGTGCCGAGCAACACGAACGGTTTGCGCCGGCCCCACCGTGTGCGCACCCGGTCGGAAATGAATCCGATGAGCGGATCGGTGACGACGTCCGTCAGGCGCGAGAGCGTGATCATGAGCCCGACGAGGCCGAGGGTCAGCCCGAAGCCGTCGGCGTCCGCGTAGATCGCAGGAAGGTAAACCGCGAGCGGCAGCCCGACGAGCGCCAGTGGCGTAGACGGCGCGGCGTACGATGCGAGCTGCCAGCGCGACAGCGGCCGGCCTGGCGCCGACGAGGATTGAACTGTGGCCAATGCGATTCGCCCCCCTGTCCCTTCGGAGATAGTAAGGGGCTAGTCGGGTCGGGCGCCAGATGACTCCTAATTTAGAACTGAGTAGCCGCGATTGCGCAGACAGTTGCGCATGACCTGGCGCCGCTCGCGCACACCGTGCAGGGTGCCTTTCGCGCCACCGACCACGGCACCCGCGCCCGCGCCCTCTTTGGCGCTGTCGCGGCTGCCGCCCACAGCGGCACCGATCAACCCGCCAACCACGGCACCGCCGGCAGCACCGACCGCGGCCTTTTCGCCCACGGCCACCTGGTCGACGTAGGCGCTGCACTCCGCGATGTCGTTCTCATAGCGCGCGCGATCCACACCTTTCATGTCGACGATCACCCCAGTGGGCGCGCGCTCACGGTGCGCACACCCGCCGAGCATCAGTGCGGTCAGGCAAACGAGTAGAAGCTTGGACATGGACGAACCTCCGTTGCGCGGATCCTACTCCTCTTCCAACGCCTGGCGGGCGAATGCGTTGACAGGCGCCATCATCGACCGCCGGCCGGTGCCCAGGGCGCCTGGCCGCGCTTCGAAAACGAAATGTCCGGCCGCAGCCCCTTACCGTGCAGCTTGCCTTCGACTTCGTAGCTCAAGGCCTGCGCGCCGTCGCGCAGCACCAGGAACTGTCGCGCCAGATCGAAGAGGGTGGTGCTGGCCTCGAGGAAGACGCGGGTCTCACCGAGGCGGGGCACGACGATCGGCTCCGAGGTCACGGCCTGCGCGAGTCGTTGCCCGTTCACATTCAGCTGCAGACTGAGCCCCGAGGCGTCGAATACGCGGTCATTCGGATTGAGCACGCGAACCTGCAGGCGCATGCGTTGTTCGAGCATGGAGCTCGGCAGCGGCTCGATGCCCACCAGCGCGACGTCGAGGGGTTGGTAAGTGGTGCAGCCACCTGCGAAGGTGGCGAGGCACAGAATTGCGGTAATGAGTCGTGTCACGAGGCGATTGCCGGACTGGGACGATGGGGGCTAGTGTAGCAATCCGAGGCAAGAGGGGTCGTCATGTTGAATCTATCCATTCCGGCGCATATCGAACCGCTGCGCGCGAAGGTGTTGCAGTTCGTCGAAGAGCGGGTTTATCCGGCCGAAAAGGACCTGTTCGAATCCGATCGCGACACGCGTGCGAAGAAGATGCGCAGCCTGATGGACGCCGCGAAGAAAGAAGGCCTGTGGGCGTTGGGTCACCCGGAAGAGATCGGGGGCGGTGGGTTGCCCTTCATGGACTACGTGTTCGTCAACGAGGTCATCGGTCGCTCCGCGGCCGCGACGGTCGCGCTCGGCACGCATTCGCTGCAGGACTCGATCATGCTGAACCGGTATGCAAGTCCGGAGTGGCGCGAGCGGTACCTGAAGCGACTCGTGGACGGTGAAGTGTTCCCGAGTTTCGGCATGACCGAACCGGACGTCGCGAGTTCCGACCCCACCCAGCTGCAGACTCGCGCAGAGCTCGTCGGCGACGAATGGGTGATCAATGGTCGCAAGTGGTTCACCTCGGGCGCCGCGCAGGCCGCATACACCACGGTGATGGTTCGCACCGAACCGGATGCGCCCGACCATGCGGCGTTCAGTCAGATCATCGTCCCCACCGATACACCCGGCTACAACATCGTGCGCGACGTGCGGGTGATGGGCGAGTACGAGGGCCATTACGAGGTCGCCTACGATAACGTGCGGGTGCCGAAGTCGAATCTGCT
Source organism: Pseudomonadales bacterium (assembly GCA_041620035.1). GTDB lineage: Bacteria > Pseudomonadota > Gammaproteobacteria > Pseudomonadales > Azotimanducaceae > SZUA-521. The sequence continues at coordinate 3,516 of JBFKCZ010000038.1, read as the reverse complement.
GGGTCCACGCGGCGCGGGATTCAAGATTGCACAGGATCGGCTGGGCCCGGGGCGGATCTTCCACTGCATGCGATGGCTGGGTCAGGCGCAGCGCGCATTCGATCTGATGTGCGAGCGGGCGAACTCCCGCGTCGCCTTCGGGAAGACCTTGGGTGAGCATCAGCAGATCCAGAAGTTCATCTTCGACTCGGCGGCCGAGATTCAGGCGAGCCGGCTGCTGACGCTCCATGCTGCACAGAAGATCGATCAGGGCGACGAGGCCCGGGTGGAGATCGGTCTCATCAAGGTTTACGGCGCACGCATGCTGCACAACGTGATCGATCGTGCGATCCAGGTGTGGGGCGCGCGTGGTGTGACCGAGGACACGCCGCTCGAGCGCATGTATCGGCACGCCCGCTTCGCGCGCATCTACGACGGTGCCGACGAGGTGCACGTGCAAACGACATCGCGGCGCATTCTGCGATTCTACGAAGGCGGCGACAGCTTCGACTTCGGTTTGCGCTGATCAGCACTCTCTGATCAGCGTTCGAACGGGCAGTCGATCTGCATACCGGCCCCGCGCAAGCGCGCGACGAGTGTGCCATTCAACGCCGTCGCGGGCGTGAGCAACCCGGCCCGCGATGGCAGTTCGTCGCGACTGCGGGCGAGGCAGAGCGCCGACTCGCACACCATCTTCACGGTCGCGCGGTTGCCGGGGTCGCCCTTGTCGGCGATACGTGCCCAGGTGCGGCTGCCGTCGTGCGCCTCCGCCACCAGAAGGCACTCGAAGTAGCCGTCGTCCATCGTTTCCTCGCTCGGACCTTCGCCAGGTGCCGGCGCCACCGCCTCGATCAGACGGTTCGCACCCGGCAGGCGTGCAAGCGCACCGAAGAAGTTGGTGCCCATGGCCACGAGCGAGGTGCTGACGAGGGAGAAGGGCACGCCCACGTCCATGTACTCCTGATAGTGGAAGTCTTCGCCATAGGGCTGCTGCCAGGTGCGGCTGAGGGCGGCGCTGCGACGCACGACACGCGTGTTGATGGGCCCCATGAAGAACGGCGCGACCCACCGACCCAGATCGGGGTCGAGCACGGGCGCGATCGGGTCGCGGCTGCGATTCGCATCGGCGGCGGAGCGTTCGTCGGGCGGATTGAGCAGCAATGGATCGTCCATCTGGTTACGATCGGACGACTGCATCATGTTCGTGAGCGAGGCGATCGTGCCCCCGTTCACACCACCGCGTGCGCGGTGGAAGGCTTTCACCCGACGGGTGCGCAGTCCGGCTTTGCGCAGGTGATCGACGAGGATCCACGTGCCCAGGTCCGACGGCACGGAGTCGAAGCCGCAGCACGGCACGATGCGGGCGCCGCTCTGTACGGCGCGGTCGTGATAGCGATCGATCATGCGCTTGATCCATATCGTCTCGCCGGTGATGTCCACGTAGTCCACGCCGCGGGTGACGCACGCGCGTACGAGGCTTTCGCCGAAGCGCGCAAACGGACCCGCTGTAGTCAGCACCACCTGCGTGTTGTCGACGAGGGCATCGATCGCGGCATCGTCGCCGGCATCGGCCACGATGATGGGTACGGGTCGCGACAGCGACGCACACACTTTCTCGAGACGGGCACGGTTGCGGCCGGCGATCGCCCATTTGAGATCGTCGCCAGCGTGCGCATCGAAGTAAGCTGCGGTCTGTGCCCCGGTGAAACCGGTAGCGCCATACAAGACGACATCGAATCGATCCACGCTCACCTCTCGTACGCACCGCAAGGAATGTCCGAAGGATACCGCTTGCCGGTGAGGTAGCGCACGGCGAGACTGGCAGAAGTGCGGATTGGGAGAAAACAGTGATCGGCAGAGCTTTACTGGCGTTGATTATGGCGATGTGTGGCGGTGTGCTGGCGCAGGCGGCCGAGACCGGCGGTGTCGGCGTGGGCGATGCGCCGGTGAGCGTACGACATGGCGCTGCCGAACCGGCCAGCCCCATCGTGACCTTGCGCTACTTCCGCATCAGGAAGGGCAGCTACCCGGAGTTCGTCGAAGTGAGTCGCGACGGTGTGTGGCCCTTCTTCGAGAAGATCGGCGCGCGGGTGGTGGGCATGTGGCAGGTGGTGCACCCGGACGGCGTGGACGATGTCGGCGTCGAGTCCAAGGACTACGACGAGGTGTGGTTAATGACACGCTACGCGAGCGTCGCCCACTGGCGTGCGACGCGGGACATGGCAAAGCTCGGCGGCAACGGCGGCGACTATCGCAAGGCTATCGATGCGCTGGCGCGTCGCGCCGAACTCACCATCGCTACCGACCTTCGATTCCTGGAGGGCCCCGACTGGCACAACCCGCCGCAGTATCTGCCTGCGATCGCGCCGTGACTGGCCACCCGAGCTCCGGGGACAGTCTCGCAGTCAGCGCGGTATCGCGACACCGTGATACATGAAGCTCGCGACCTTCGACCCGGGCACGTGGCCCGTTTCCAGTCCGCGGATTTCGAATCCGGCATCCTCGATGAGGCGGTTGATGGGCCGTGAAAGATGGCAGCCGCCGCCGATCTTCTTCCACAAGGGCTCGATCCGATCCTGCCAACGCGCCACGCGTGGATCGGGCGCGCGGCCGTGCTCGATGAAGATGAAACGACCGGTCGGGGCCAGTACCCGGCGCATCTCGGCCAGCGAGCGGTAGACATTGGGGATCGAACACAGGGTCCACGTGCAAACGACCGTATCGAAGAACGCGTCCTCCGCTGGAATCAGTTCACCGGATTGTTCGATGACGAACACTTCGCAGTGCAGCGCTTTGGCGCGATCTCGCGCTTTGATCGTGAGCTCGGCGGCGGGGTCGATGCCGGTCACCGAGGAAACCTCATCGCCGTAGAACTTCAGGTTGTGACCCGAGCCGATACCGACTTCGAGTACGCGGCCGGTTGCCTGTGGCACGTACTTGGCGCGCAGCTCCATGAGCGGCTTCTGTGCACAAGCGCCTTCGATCAGACGGGGAAGAACGTAGCGTGCATAGAGACCCACGACGCACTCCGGTGCGAACCTCGGGGCAGTATGTCGGCTTTGGGGGTATCTTTCACCCCTGTGTGAGTCCGGGGAGACATCGCGTGACGCAGGACGTGTCGACGGACTGCTGCATCGTTGGCGGTGGGCCAGCCGGTGTTCTGCTCGGCCTGATGCTGGCGCGGTCCGGCGTGCGCGTGGATCTGCTCGAGATGCACGCGACGTTCGATCGCGATTTCCGCGGCGACACCGTGCACGCCGCGACACTCGAGCTCCTGGATCAGCTCGGCCTCGCGGATCGACTGCATGAGCTGCCGCACGCGAAGCTGCGCACCATGCAGCTCAATCTCGACGGCCGCGATGTGCGTATCGCCGATCTGTCCACCCTGCGAACGCGTTTTCCCTATGTGATGGTGATGCCGCAGTCCGAGTTCCTGTCGTTCGTGGCGCAGGAAGCGGACCGCCTGCCGAATTTCGTTCGGCGCATGGGGTCGCCAGTGGTGGGCGTGTTGACGGAGGGCCACCGCGTCGTCGGCGT
>JBFKCZ010000037.1:0-11392 GCA_041620035.1 Pseudomonadales bacterium | reverse complement strand
TGCAGCGCCGGCGCCATGTCCACGAGTTCCAGGCGGGGGATTGATTCGCGCATGATGCTTGATCCGAACCGGATTGAATTGTATAGATAGGTTCCTATCTATCGCAACCCGACGACCATGTTCTACGACCCACGGCAGGGCGTTGCTGCGCCGCTGCGGCACAATCCCCTCAATGTGCTGGTGGCGCCGCGGCCGATCGGGTGGATCTCTACGATATCCCACAGCGGTGTCGCCAATCTGGCGCCCTTCTCCTACTTCAATGCGATTTCCGCCGATCCCGCGATGCTGATGTTCGCCCCGAATGCGAAACCCGACGGCTGCCATAAGGACACGCTGCGGAATCTCGGCGAGGTGCCACAGTTCGTGGTCAACATAGTGAGTGCGCAGATGATCGGGGCGATGAACGCAACGTCGGCCACTTTCGAATTCGGAATCGACGAGTTCGACGCGGTCGGTATCGCACGCGCCCCTTGCGTCAACGTTCGGCCACCGCGGGTCGACGCGGCGGCTGCGAGCCTCGAATGCGAGGTGCACGATGTCATCGCGTTGCCAGCCGGCGCTTCCGGTCGCGGCAGTCACCTGGTGATCGGGAACGTGGTCGGTATCCACATCGCGCAGTCCTGCATCAGGGACGGCGCGGTCGATCAACTGTCGCTCGCACAGGTTGCCCGGCTCGGGCGCAACGACTACACCGTCGTTCGGGAGATCTTCGAGGTACCACGACCATGACGACGCGCATCGACTGGCCGCAGGGCGAAGTCACGCGGATTCCGTTCTCCGTGTACACGGATCCGGCGATCTTCGAGCGCGAAATGGAGCGAGTCTTCTGCGGCAAAGGCTGGGCCTATGTCGGCCTGGAGGCCGAGATTCCGCAGCCGGGCGACTTCAAGACCACGCTCATCGGTAACAGGCCGATTGTCGTGACCCGCGATCAATCGGGTGAGATTCGTGCGTTTCCGAACCGTTGCGCGCATCGTGGCGTGAAGTTCTGTCGTGCCGAGTACGGCCACACGCGCCACTTCGTGTGCCCATACCATCAGTGGTCGTACGATCTCGAAGGCCGCTTGCGCGGCGTACCGTTCATCAAGGGCGTCAACAGGCAGGGTGGCATGCCCGACGATTTCGATCGCGCGGCGCATCACTTGCCACCGCTCGCCATCGCCACTCGCAATGGTGTGATCTTTGCCTCGTTCGAACACGGGCTGCCGCCACTTGCGGATTATCTCGGTGAATCGAACTCGGCCTACTTCGACCGGGTATTCGACGGACGGGCGCTCAAGGTGCTCGGCTATTCGCGGCAGCTCATTCCCGGCAACTGGAAGCTGATGTTCGAGAACATCAAGGATCCCTATCACGCGTCGCTTCTACACGTGTTTCTGGTGACCTTCGGCCTGTTCCGGGCAGATCAACCCTCTGCGGTGAAGACCGATACCACCGGCGGCCACGCGCTACTCATTTCCAGGCGCGGCGAGCAGAAGCGAACGGACGCGACGCGCGACATGGAGAACCTGCGCGAGGACTTTGCGCTGCAGGACTCGCGGCTACTCGATCCGGTCAAGGAATTCGAAGGCGACGCGACCGTGGTGATGCAAACCATCTGGCCGAACCTCATCGTGCAGCAGCAGTCCAATACGCTCGCGCTTCGTCAGATCCGCCCGCGCAGTCCGCGCGAGTTCGAGTTGCACTGGACGTTCTTCGGTTTCGCCGACGATGACGAAGCCATGACGCTGCGCCGCCTGCGGCAAGCCAATCTGATGAGCGCTGCCGGTCTCGTATCGGCGGATGACAGCGAGATCATCAAGCTCACTCAGGATGGCGTCAGTCGTTACCCGGAAGGTTCGGCGGTACTGCTGCTGGGCGGGCGCGAAATCGAAGACACCGATCACATGATCACCGAAGGCGCGATTCGGGCCTTCTACCGGCACTATCGCGCCGTGATGGAGTTGTGACGGTGTCGTTCACGGCGACGCTGCGCGCGGAACTCGAGTCGCTGTATGCCGAATACGCGGAGCTGCTCGACGATGGGCCGCTCGCGTCATGGCCCCAGCTGTTCAGCGAGGAGTGCGAGTATCTCGTCGTGCCGCGCGACAACTATGAACGCGGCTTGCCGATTGCCATCATGCGGTGCGAAAGCAGGGGCATGCTGATGGATCGCGTGCGTGCCGTGCAGGAAACGATCATGCACGAGCCTCGCTACCTCAGGCACCACATCACGAATCTGCGTGGTGCCGAACGCGCCGACGGAACAATCGACGTGCGGGCGAACTTCTCGATCGCCGAAGTGCTGCCGGATGAACTGCCGCGCCTGTTGATGACGGGTCGTTATGTCGATCGCGTCGTGCGCGCAGGCGGTGAGTTGCGTTTTCTGGCCAAGCACTGTGTATTCGATTCGGTTCTCGTTCCCAACACGATTGTCGTGCCCGTATGAGTCGCACGCCCGCGGCGAGGCCGTACATGCGTCGTTCACGCCGGCGGCTGCCGATGGCGGAGAGCCTGGCACATCGAATGCGCACGGTGTCGCGCCTTCTGATGCGCAACCTCGAAGAGCGTGTGTCGGTGCATGGAATCAGTCAGGGCATGTGGTTCTATCTGCGGGTTCTGTGGGAGCACGATGGCATCTCGCAGAAGGAGCTGTCGGAGCGCACCGGCGTCGTGGGGCCGAGCACAGTAGGCGCGATCGCGCGCATGCAGACGATGGGCTTCATCGAATGTCGCAAGGATGAACTCGACCGACGGGTCACCAAGGTGTATCTGACGGCCAAGGGTCGCGCGCTCGAGGCGAAGCTCGTACCGCACGCCATCGATGTGATCAACGAAGCCGTGGACGGGCTCTCCCGGGAGCGGATTGAAATGGTGAAAACGACACTCGATCACATGCGGCGAAACCTGGGCGGCTGACGCGCCGATCGCCGCCGCTACGCCATCGTCAGTCCGCCCGAAACCGACAGGGTCTGTCCCGTGACGAATGCCGCATCGTCGGAGAGGAGAAACACGACAGCACCGGGATAGTCCTCGGGCGTGGCGAGCCGGCGCATGGGAATGGCGCGCGCGAGCGACGGCACGACCTTCGCGCCGAGCCCGTCGTCGCTGGCCATTGCATCCAGCAGCGGCGTTTGTGTCGGCCCGGGACAGACCGAATTGATCGTGATGCCATCCTTCGCATGTTCACGCGCGAGACTCTTCGCGAGTGCGATGAGCCCGCCCTTGCAGGCGGAGTAGACCGCTTCGCCGGAAGATCCGACGCGACCGGCGTCGGATGCGATGTGCACGATGCGGCCCGCGCCACGCTCAGCCATACGCTTCAGGACATGATGGGTGACGTTCAACGTGCCCATCAGATTGATGTCGACGACCAGTCGCCACAGGTCGGGTTCCGAATCGACGAACGTACTCATTCGATCCCAACCCGCGCAATTGACGAGGCCGTCGATTCCTCCGGCTTCGGATGTGAATGCATCGACTGCGGTGCCAACGGCGGCGTAATCGGTGATGTCGACGACGGACATGGACGCCCGGCCACCGGCGGATTCGATTTGCGCGACCGTGCGAATGGCACCGTCGCGATCGCGATCGAAGACCCCGACGAGGGCGCCTTCCTTCGCCACGCGCAGTGCGATTGCGGCACCGATGCCGCTGCCGGCGCCGGTGATGACGATGTTTCGGTGCTCAAGCCGCATTGTCGCTCGCCTCGTCGTCGCCCTCGGATTCCATCGGCGTGTCGATCGTGATCTGCGGGTCGATCTCGGGGGCTTCGGTCGACGGTACGCCATCCACCTGGCGGAGATGACGGATCACGCGCGGGATGACGAGTTCCGGCACTTCTTCCATGAGCCAATGCCCCGCATTCAGTTCGAATTCTTCGAAGGGTCCATCGAAATACTGCCGTTGCCCCGCCACGGCCGCGCGGCTGACCGCGGCGTCCTCTTTGCCCCAGATGAAGAGTGTTGGCGTGCTGATGCGCGCGCTGAAAGTGGGGCCGACCCGGGACGCGTCCATCGCCCGATACCAGTTGAGTGCCGCCGTCATCGCGCCGGGTTCCGACAGTACGGCGACGTACTCTTTCTCTTGCGCATCCGACATCGGCGCGTACATCTCGCGGAGCAGGCTGTGGTCGTTGAATGCGAACAGCATCTCGGGCAGCCAGGGTGTTCGGAACAGGAGAAAGTAGCGGCTGCGACGCTGCTGTTCCGGATCCTCGGCGAGTGCTGCACCGAAGGCCGCGGTGTGCGGAATCGACAGCGCTGTCCACGACAGTACGCGCCGCGACTGCATGACGGTGGCCCAGCCCACTGCGGCACCCCAGTCATGGCCGACGAGGTGAAATTCGTCCCAGCCCAGCCGGTCGGCGACAGCGAGCACGTCGGCGACCAGGTTCCAGACCGCATAGTCTTCGACGGCGTCGGGTCTCGCCATCGGACTGTATCCGCGCTGATCGAACGCGACGGCGCGATGACCGTCCCGCGCGAGCGCATCGAGGAGCGGCGTCCACATCGCCGATGTTTCGGGAAAGCCATGCAGCAGCAGCACCGGCGTGCCTGTGTTGGCGAGTCCGGCGACCCGTGCTCGAAACTCCCGCCCGCCGCCCACGTCGATACGAACGATGCCGTCAGTGGTCGATTCCGACAGGGGTGGCAGAGCGATGGATGCGTGGCCATGCTCGCGCGACCAGTCCAACGACGACAGTGAGCCGACCACGAGCAGCAAGATCGCAGCCGCTGCGACGATGGCGAGGAGAATCGCGAGACGGCGGATGAACTTGAGCATATGCGGTGCCTATTTCGATGGGCAGAGCATAGAACCTATCTCAAAATTGTTCGCGCGTGCGATTCGGAGACTATCCCCGGAGCTTGGTGTCCGATCGATCGACCCGATGCCTGCACGCAGCTCCGGGGATAGTCTCCGCTCAGGTTCTCGCCACGAACACCCAGAACCCCGCCTCGTCTTCGGCGGCGAGCGACGGGTAGACATCGATCCGGTCGAAACCGGCGGCGTGCAGCATCACCTCGTACTCGTCGCGTCCGTAGCCTTGGATCGAATTGACGTACTCGGTCGTCTGTGCGTGCTCGTCGACGACGAAGTAGCGCTCGATGGCGATGTGAGCCGTCTCGTCCCAGAACGCTTCCTTCAACCACAGGTGCGGCTGATCCGCGAACACGCTGTACTTGGCACGCGTCCACGTCGCTTCGTGGCGGCCAATGTGCTCGACGTACGCGGAGGTGTGGGCCTCCAGCACGAGACAGCCGCCCGGTGCCAGGGAATGCGCGATTCGGCTCAGAATCGACTTCGCCTCGACAGGAGGGAACGCATTGAACTCGCCGAACAGGAACAGCGCGGCATCGTGCGGACCGCCGAGGGCTGCACTGCGGACGTCACCCTGCACGTAGGCACACCCCGATGCCGATCGAGCCGCTTCACGGCGCGCGTGCTCGATTGCGGCGGGCGCTATGTCGATGCCGGTGCAGCGGTGGCCCAGGGCCGCCAGTCGTTCGGTGTAGAACCCGGGGCCGCAGCCGAGATCGAGCACGGATTTCGATTGCGGACCGAGTACGCGACTCTGCAACCACTCCACGTGCGCGACGATGCGCTCCGTTCGACGGCTGGCGCGGTCATGGTTCTGATCGAGGTGCTCGCGAAGCATACGCGCGCTGAACGCGGCGTCGTGCCATGGAATTTTGGATGTGGAACTCCAGATCGCCGGCGGTTGCCGACGCAGAATGTGTGCGATCTGCATTGAGTACTGGTCCTACGGAGGCGCAAGTCTGGACGAAGATTTCCGATATCGCCAGTTCGGTTACTTGCCGGATCGCCGTCGAGCCGCGACACTCACCTGTCGGCTGACGTATTGAGGATGAGCATGTTTCGAGCACTGGCGATCGATCTCGACGGCACGCTGCTCGTCGGTGAGGACCTGCCCCCCGCGAATCGGGATGCGGTACGCGCCGCGGTTGCGGCGGGATATCAGGTCGTGATCGCAACGGCGCGCTGGCAGCAGATTGCCCGGAGGGTAGCCGAGGAGATCGGCCTCAAGGGTCCGTTGATCGCGTGTTCCGGTGCGCAGGTACGATTGCCCGATGAGAATCGCGACATCTTCGATGAGCGGTTGCCAGCGGACTTCGTCGACGATCTCTATGCGCTGTGCGACGCGAATCGGTGTGTCGCGACGGTGACCGTCGATGACGAGGTGCTCCTGAAACTCGATGGCGAGCCCGATCTCGGCGCGATGCCAGAAGAGATGAGGTGGGTGAAGAAACTGACCGGCGCGACCAAGGCGATGCCGCGCGTGGCAGCGATTCAGGGCAGTGCCGTCAATGCGCGCATTCGAAGTGAGCTCGAGCCTCGATACAAGGGCAGGATCAATTGCTTCGATTCGATTGGTCCGAACGGGAAGGTGATTCTCATGCTCACGGCCGTCACCGCGAGCAAGGGTGAGGCATTGCGGGCGGCTTGCCGCCATATGGGTATCGCTCCCAAGGATGTAGTGGCCTTCGGTGACGCCCACAACGACCTGGAGATGTTTCGCATCGCCGGCGCATCGGTCGCCATGGGCCAGGCTGCGGACGAGATCAAACGCAGCGCGACCCGGGTCACCGCGCGCAACGACGAAGATGGTGTGGCGCGGGCGATCGAGAAGCTGCTGGCTGACGGGAGACTTTGATGCGTGCCGAGGAGTTCGAATTCGTCGCGGGCGACGGCGCAGCCATCCACTGCTACCGCTGGGCGCCGGCATCGACACCGCGGGCGGCAATTCACGTGGCGCATGGCATGGGTGAGCACGCGGGCCGTTACGACACGCTCGGGCAGGAGCTCGCAGCGGCTGGCTATTTCGTGATTGCGAACGATCATCGCGGACACGGGCGCACCGCGGCTCCGAACGCACTCGGCGATCTTGGAGTCGACGGCTGGAATCGCGTGGTAGAAGACATGCGGGAACTGAACGGGCACCTGGGCGAGCTTGCACCGGGCGTGCCCAAGGTGCTGCTCGGCCACAGTATGGGAGCGATGCTCTCGCAGCTGTACGTCAACCGGTACGGCGACTCGATCGCCGCGCTGGCACTGTCGGGATCTCCGGGCATCGGTGCCGCGTTCGGTCTGTGGATGAGTCACACGATTGCTCGCTTCGAACGCTTGCGGCTGGGCCGCGACGGGGCGAGTCCGCTGATGCAGAAACTGCTGTTCGGTGCCGCCAACGAATCCTTCGACGGCGACACCGGTTTCGAGTGGCTCTCGCGCGATGCCGCCGAGGTCGCCAAGTACGTAGACGATCCACTGTGCGGGTTCGTGTTGCGTGTCGGCAGCCTGTGCGATCTGTTCGCCGGCAGCCGTCTCGCGCGCAAGGCCCGTGAGATCGCGCGTGTTCCCCGCGCGCTGCCGGTGTTTGTCTTCGCTGGTGCCGCGGATCCGGTGCACGACGACGGCAAGGGAATCGAGCGGCTGCTCAAGCGCTATCGCGAAGCGGGGCTTGCCAACGTCACGCACAAACTCTATCCCGATGGCCGCCACGAAATGTTCAACGAAATCAATCGCGACGACGTAGTGGCCGATCTGCTGCGTTGGCTCGACGGCGCGGTCTAGAAGGCGGGAAAACATCGCGACCGCGGGTCGCTCCTACGAGTGAAACGCCGCGGGGCCGTCCTGCATCGCACGTTCGTGCACGCTGTTCAATGCATCGAAGATCGCGCGTGTCGCGTCGGGAACGGAAGTGTCACGACTGAAGCGAAGCGGCGGCAGGAAATGCGCCCAGGCCGGCCCCGGCGTGATGTCGCGTGAACCTTTGGGACGCAGTTTGTTGAGCCCGTAGAGATAGCAGGGCACCACCGGCACGCCGGTTTCGATGGCGAGGATCGATGGACCGTGCTTGAACTTGGCGAGGCGCCGGCTCGTCGACCGTGTCCCCTCCGGAAAGATCAACAGGCTGGCGCCCTTCGACAACAGCCACTTCGGGTAATCGAGCGCCCGCGATCCGCCCCCGCGCTGAATCGGGAACGTGGCCATCACGAGTGACTGGTACCAGGGTTGCATCACGAGCTCGGGACGACCCTTGATGAACCATCGGTCCGCAGCGGCGCCCGAGTAGACGTTCCACTTCACTCGCTGCGGCAGCGCATGCCGGAGCACCAAGCCGTCCAGGTGACTGGTGTGGTTGCCCACGACGATGCACGGTCCCTCGACTCCGTCGAAATGTTCTCGGCCACTCACGTGCAGTGGCTTACAGGCTTGCCACACCCAGCGCGAGTACCCGTGCCACCGGAATGCCAGGCGCAACAGTTTCGCCCAGGTGCTGACCTGCCATTCGTGCGGCCCGACCGTGCCGGCTTCCTTGCTGAGCAGCCGCTCGAAGAGCTTGAGGTCGATGGCGGGGAGGATGCGTGTTTCGTCGCAGGCGCCGATCTCCTGCTCGAAGCAGGACTTGTACGCGCGAAAGTTGTCGGGGGCTTCGAAGATCGTGCAGTGATCCCAGTCCCCGAACATCCGATAGTCGCCGAGGACCTTCGCCTCGTAGGACTCGAGGGCTTCGTGAATGAATGTGAGCGATGGCGGGTTGGCCACCGCGTCGCGCAACGTTTCGGGTGACGATCGCGCGAGGAGAACGAATACGGGCATCCCGGCGGCTTCGGCCGCTAAGCGCCCCCGGGACTCTTGCCCTGCATCATGTCGACGAACTGTGCAACGGGCATTGCCGGGAAGGTGGTGACCTTGATCGTGCCGCGAGCGCCGAGTTCCATGGCGATGCGGGCCATCACTTCGTTGGTGGGTGCCTCGATGACGTTGACGAAGTCGTAGCCGCCCAGCACGGCGTACTGGCCTGTCACGCGCGCGCCCATCGACTCCACTTCCTTGTTGACCTCGTGTAGACGCTCGGGACGCTCTTTGAGTGTTTTTCGCCCTTCGTCGGTGAGCGTGCTCATCATGATGTAGGTAGCCATGGACGTCCCTCCGCATTGATCTTCCTGCCGACTCTAACCGCAATGTTCGCCTGGGGCGATGGTTACCTGGCCGCGCGTCACACGTTAGGATGCTCGATGTAGCTATCGGGTTTGTGAGGGGAAAGACCCATGAAGGCAGCAGTCATCGCCGGTCGTGGGCGTGTGGAGGTGGTCGAACGCGACATGCCCGAGCCGAAGCCAGGCTGGGTGCGGCTGGCAATGGGTGCGGTCGGCATCTGTGGCTCCGACCTCAATCTCCTGCAGGGTGACCTGATCGATCCTACGGGCCTGCAACCCGGTCACGAGGTTGCGGGGTACGTCGATGCGGTGGGTGATGGCGTGAGTCTCGCCTCTGGGCTCGCCGTTGCGCTCGAGCCGCTCCATGGCTGCGGCAACTGCTTTCACTGCGCGACCGGACACCACAACCTCTGCGAAGGAGGCCGATTGTTCGGCGTGAGCGCGAAGGGCGGGATGGCCGAATATCTCACCGTGCCCGCGTCATGCCTGCACGTGCTGCCGGATGGCACAGACATGCAGATCGCGGCGCTTGCCGAACCGCTTGCGGTCGCGGTTCGCGGTGTGCGCCTCGGGCGCGTGGGTATCGGCAGTCGCGTCATCGTGCTCGGCGCTGGTTCCATCGGGCTCATGAGTGTGGTGGCTGCGCGCGCTGCAGGTGCCGAAGAAATTCTCGTTACCGCACGGTATCCGCAGCAGGCGGAGTTCGCGCGCAGTCTGGGCGCGACCGCCGTGTTCGCCGACCTCGACGCACTCGTGAAGGCCGGCGCGATCGGCGCCGATGTGGTCATCGAGACGGTCGGCGGCCGCGCGGACACGCTCACCGAAGCGGTGACCGCGGTCCGGCGTGGCGGCGTCATCGTGATGCTCGGCGTTTTCGAGGGTTCGCCGCGCATCCCCGGCCTCGGCTTCTTCTATGGCGAACTCACGCTCGTGGCTTCGAACTGCTACGCGCACGACGCGCCGATCGGCGATTTCGCGCTGGCCACCCGGCTCGTCGCGCGCCACGCATCGGCGCTGTCGCCGCTCGTGACGCACCGATTCAGCCTCGACGAAGTAGCGGAGGCTTACGCCACTGCGGCGGACAAGAAGCGCGGTGCCATCAAGGTACACATACGGCCCTGAGAGCGGTCAAAGACCCGCGGTCGCGATGGGTGATTGATCCCGAGAAGGCAATCGCGAGCGCAGCTCGCTCCCACAGCAACTTGCCTAATCCGTCGCCGGCTTGCGGCGCAGCCGTTTGTCCTGGCCCTTCTGACGCTTCGTGTCCATGCGGCGCTCCCGCGATGCGCGCGTCGGGCGCGTCGCAATGCGCTTCTTCGGAATGCGTTCGGCTTGTTCGATGAGTGTCGCGAGTCGACTCATCGCATCCTCGCGGTTCCTCGCCTGAGTGCGGTAGCTCTGCGCGAAGATCACGAGTACGTCCTCGGCGCTGATCCGTCGTGCGGCGATCCTGCGCAGACGAGCCAACACCGGCTCCGGCAGCCCTGCGGCTCGGAGGTCGAGGCGCAGCTCCACGGCGCTCGCCACCTTGTTCACGTTCTGGCCACCCGGACCGCTGGCGCGGACGAAACGCAGGGAAAGGGCCGAGTCCGGAATGGACGTGCGCGCGGTGATGCGAAGGTCGCTCACGGTCTCGGCCCCGGTGATTCGGCGAGCAGCGATTCGATTTCGCGCACGAGGTCGCTGCGAACGGCGGGATCCACTTCCCGATCTGTGCGCAGCGACGCGAACGCACGCTCGATGCGTCGACGTTGCGACACATCGATATCGTCGCCCAGATGCTCGCCGGAACGTGCGTCCATCTCGAGGCGCTCGCGGCGCGCATGGTTGCGCTCGGCGATGAGCCGGTGATGCAACACCGCGCGACCGAGCATCACCCAGGGAAAGTTCCGATTGGAAATGGGCCCGACACGGAGCTCCTTGCCACCCAAGGGCGCACCGAGCACGGTGATCTTCGCGAGTCGGTCGGCACCGAACAGCACGCCTGCGCCGCCCACGACGGCGCCGATGGTGGCTGCGAGGCCGAGGGATGCGCCACCGACCAGAAGATCCAGCCCACTGCCTGCGACGGCGCCGGATGCGGCACCCGTGAGAAGGAGTTGCGTGCCGGAAAGCCCGAACAGGTTGAACGTATCTTCGGAGAACACGTCGTCTGCGAGGATGCCCGTGCCGCGTTCTTCCAGCTCCACGCTTCCGTGCTGGTAGATTTCCTGAATCACGCGCCGTGTGCGGCGTTCGTACTCGCGCGCCGCATCTTTGAGCGCAGTGGTCAGCTTCGCCGTGAGTGCAGGTTTCATCTCCTCAGAGTCGATGGTGGCGCTGCGGGTCATCGTCAGGCAGTCGCACAAGAGGCCGGCGATCTCGTCGGCTGCGCGATGGCGGCGTCGCCGCCGCTCGGGTTCCAGGATCTCCACCGCATGCCGCAGCGCGGGCGCCCACGGTTCGTGTAC
>JBFKCZ010000036.1:0-11480 GCA_041620035.1 Pseudomonadales bacterium | reverse complement strand
GCTCCCACAACGGCTCTCAGTGCTCCACCGCGGCGCCCTGATTTCTCAGGGTGGCCTGCGCCGCTGCGAGCCGGGCGATGGGCACGCGTGGCGGTGAGCAGCTCACGTAGTCGAGACCGGCGTTGTGACAGAACTCGACCGACTGCGGGTCGCCCGCGTGCTCGCCGCAGATGCCGAGCTTCAGATCCGGGCGCGTCGCGCGACCCCGTTCCGCGGCAAACGTGATCAACCGACCCACGCCTTCGAGATCGATGCTGGCGAATGGGTTGCTGGCGTAGATTTCCTTCTGCCGATACTTCTCGAAGAACGAACCCATGTCGTCGCGGCTCAACCCCAGGGTCGTCTGAGTGAGATCGTTGGTACCGAAACTGAAGAACTCGGCCACCGATGCGATCTGGTCGGCGGTGATCGCCGCCCGCGGCACCTCGATCATCGTGCCGACCTGGTAGTCGATGCGCACGCCGGCTTTGTCCATCACCTCGTCGGCGACGCGGCGGACGATGGCGATCTGATCGGCGAGTTCGGCCTTGAAGCCAACGAGGGGCACCATGATCTCGGGGCGCACCTCGACCTTCTGCTTGCCTTTACGCACCTGCACCGCGGCTTCGAAGATCGCTCGTGACTGCATTTCGGTGATTTCCGGATACAGGATGCCGAGTCGACAGCCCCGGCAGCCGAGCATGGGGTTCTCCTCGTGCAGCGCCTTGATGCGATCGATCACGAACTCGAGCGATACGCCGAGCTTCGCGGCGAGCTGGCGACGGATCGCATCGTCCTGAGGCAGGAACTCGTGGAGGGGCGGGTCGAGGAGACGAATCGTCACCGGACGCCCGGCCATCGCCCTGAACAATCCCACGAAGTCGCGGCGCTGGAACGGCAGGAGGCGATCGAGCGCCGCGCGGCGGTGCGTTTCGTCCGCGGCCAGAATCATCTGCCGCATCGTGTCGATACGATCGCCGTCGAAGAACATGTGCTCGGTGCGACACAATCCGATGCCCTCGGCGCCGTACGCTACCGCCTGGCGCGCCATCGCCGGTGTGTCCGCGTTGGTTCGCACCCGCAACCGCCGGTGCTTGTCCGACCATCGCATGACCGTTTCGAAGAGTTGGTAGGTGTAGCTCTTCGATGGGCTCAATTTGCCCTCGAGAACACGTTTGACTTCGGAGTCGGCGCTGTCGAGCAGCCCGCGGTAGATCTCTCCAGTCGATCCGTCGATGGAAATGTAGTCACCTTCTTTCAGCACGACGCCGGCGCAGGACAGGGTCTTGCGCTCGTAGTCGATCGCCACGTCGGTTGCACCGCATACGCAGACTTTGCCGAGCTGACGGGCGACGAGCGCAGCGTGCGAGGAAACGCCGCCGCGTGAAGTGAGAATGCCCTGCGAGTACAACATGCCCTTCAAGTCGTCAGGGGAGGTTTCGGTGCGGCACAACACGACCCGGTTACCGCGCCGGGACTCGATCTCCGCCGCCGCCGCGGTGAAGACGATCTGGCCGGATGCCGCGCCGGGGCCCGCCGGCAGTCCGCGGGCGATCACCTTGGCCGACTTCTGTCCGCGCGGATCGAACACCGGCACGAGCAGCGAATCGATGGATTCGGCCGGAATCTTCAGCAGCGCCGTGCGCTGATCCATGAGCCGCTCCTTCGCCATTTCCACGGCGATTCGTACCGCGGCTACGCCGGTGCGCTTGCCGTTGCGGGTCTGCAGGATGAACAACCGGCCGTTCTCGATGGTGAACTCGAAATCCTGCATGTCGCGGAAGTGCCGTTCGAGTTTGGTTCGTATGCCTTCCAGTTCGCGATAACTGTCGGGCAACTCCTTGGCCATCTCGGCAATGCCCTTCGGGGTACGCAGGCCGGCGACGACGTCCTCGCCCTGGGCGTTGATCAGATATTCGCCGTAGAAGACCTTTTCGCCCGTCGCCGGGTCGCGCGTGAATGCAACGCCGGTGGCGCTGTCTTCGCCGAGGTTGCCGAACACCATGGCCTGCACGGTGACGGCGGTACCCCATTCCGCGGGGATTGCGTAGCGCTGCCGATAGATGATGGCGCGTTCATTCTTCCAGGAGCCGAACACGGCGCCGATTGCGCCCCAGAGTTGTTCGTGGACATCCTGCGGAAACGAAGCGCGTGCACGTTGCTTGATCAGTTGCTTGAACCGGCGCACGACTTCCTTCAAGTCCTCGGCGGAGAGCTCGCGATCGTCGCGCACGCGGCGTTCCGATTTCAGTTTCTGCAGCACTTCGCCGAACGGGTCGTGCGACTCTTCGCTCTTCGCAGCAACTCCCATCACCACGTCGCCGTACATATGAATGAATCGGCGGTAGCAGTCCCACGCAAAGCGCGGGTTGCCGGAACGCTTCGCGAGCCCTTCGACAGTGACGTCATTGAGACCGAGATTGAGTATGGTGTCCATCATGCCGGGCATCGACTCGCGCGCACCGGATCGAACGGAAAAGAGCAGTGGATTGTCGGCATCACCGAATCGTTTGCGCTGCTGGACCTCGACCGCCTTCAGCGCTTTCTCGACGGCGTCGTGCAACGCCGGGGGATAGCGTCGGTGATGTGCGTAGAAGTAGGTACAGACTTCGGTGCTGATGGTGAAGCCCGGCGGGACCGGTAAACCCATGGCCGCCATCTCGGCCAGATTTGCACCCTTACCGCCGAGGAGGTTGCGCAGCTTGGCGCTGCCGTCGGTACGTTTGCCGAACGCGTAGACGTGTCGCGGCGTGCGCGACCGGCTGCTGCGCGCCTTCTTCCTGACGGTGCGTTTCTTGCTCGCGGGCACGGACTTCGCTCGGCTCATTCCGCCGACGCCGGTCGTGCGGGGATGGCGAGTTCGGCCAGCTTCGCCGCCATGTCCTGCGCCGAGGTCGCGGGGCGCACCCCCTTGTCGATGGCCAGCACCGTGCCGTCTTTACCGATATAGAAGGTGTGACGACTCGCGAATCCGGCGGCATTGAGCACGCCGAATGCGCGTGCTGTGGCCTTGGTGGGGTCGGAGAGCAGTGGGAAGTCGGCGTTCTGCTGTGCGGCGAAACCGATGTTGTCGGCGAGCGGGTCGACGCTCGCCATGAAGTAACTCACGTCGTACTTGCGGATGAGATGCCCGTTCTCCGCAAGCGACTTGCACTCGATCGTGCAGCCGCTCGTGTACGCCTTGGGAAACCAGGCGACGACGAAAGCCTGCCGATCCTTGAAATCGGCTGCGCGATACGTGTTTCCGTCGCTGCCCTGCAACTCGAAGTCGGGCACCGGGTCGCCCACTTCCAGCGCGAGAAGTGGGAGCGAAATCAGGAGTGACGACACTATCATCACGATCTTTTTCATGGCATTTCCTGCGTTTTTCTCATTCATAGGCGTGGCACGTCCACGTTGGAGAACGGTGCGCTCGAGCCTTCGCACCACCGGTTCGTCACGGGGCGGTTCTTCAGGATATCGTCAACCCAAGCCACAAGGCGATGTCCTTCGCAGACGGTCGTATATAAGGCATCGGTACGCAACATCTCGTGTGCGGTGCCCGGGTAGATGTAGCTGTGGAATCCCGGGGCGTCGCGACGAATTTCGTTGAGGTTGCACGTCAGGTCCTTCGTGAGTTCCTCGACCGGCGAACCCAGGTACTGACGAAAGCGGCGTTGCACGGCATCGTCGCTGAAGTTCATCTGTGCCAGCCGCGCGTCCGGCCGGTGTTGCGCTGTCGCAAGGTAGAACGACTCGAAGTAGATCGCGGATGGGTCTGCATATGCCGGCGCATCCGGCAGCTGCGCAAGCGCGTTCCATTGTGCGAGCGCAGCGTTCACGGCGAGCGTTCGATATCCTCCAGCGGCGTCGCCGACGACGGCGAGCGCCGCGTCCGGAAATCGATCGCCCACTTCGATGGCCCAGTAGGCGGCGGCGACCGCTCCCGCGCTCTCGCCACTCAGCAAAACCGTCTGTGGCGCGACACCTTGCGCGATGAGGCGCGATTCCAGCCAGGCGAGTGCGGCTCTGGTGTTGTCCCGACCGCGATGGTGGATCGTGAAGACCGTGCCGTCGGCGCGCGAATACTCGGCGACCCGGTTGCCCGTGTGAACGTCCGCGGTGCAGTTCGGCAGATAGAGTACGTTCCAGTCCGCGATGGGATTGCCCGCATGCTGGAAGTCGAAGAGGCCCGCCGACTTGGCCGGATGGTCCTCTGCGCCGACGTTGGCATCGTAGGGCAGCTCGGCGCGCGGGTCGCACAGCTGGCTCGTCCAGCACGCACCACCGCCCTGGAAATAGATCGCAACGTGGTTCGAAGTGCCGGGCCGAAAATAGAAACGCCAGGCGGAACCGTCCGCACAGACGCCGCCCGGTGGAGTGACTTCCTGCCAGCCGCCGCTGGCGTGCGCCGATGCCGCGGCGACAACCAGCGTTACGATCAGGCCGAAGCGCTTCATCGGCCGCCGACGTGCGCGTTGAAGAACGTGCCGACTATCGTGAGTGCTTCCGCGGCTTCGGGCAGCTGCGGGAATGCCTGGAAGACGTGGAAAGCGTCATCCCAGATCTGCAGCTCGTGCGCAACACCCGCAAGTGCCGCGTTGGCAGCGATGCGCGTGGAATCGTCCAGCAGAACTTCCGCATCGCCCACCTGGATGAGCATGGGCGGGAGCCCTTCGAGATTTGCGAATGCGGGCGAGACCAACGGATCGGTCGGCGATGTCCCGCCGTGGTAGAGCGCTGCCATGGTCGCAAGGCCGGCCCCATCGATCATCGGATCTGCCGCCGCTCTGCTCGCCACACTTGCACCCGACCCGGTCAGGTCGGTCCACGCGGAAAACAAGACGGTTCCGGCGGGCAGGCGATCGCCGGCGTCGCGCAGGCCGAGGACGGCTGCGAGTGCGAGTCCGCCGCCCGCGGAATCGCCGCCGATCATGACGTTGGCGGGCGTGATGCCGCTGGCGAGCAGCCAGCGATAGCCTGTATACGCATCCTCCACCGCCGCCGGGAACGGGTGCTCCGGTGCGAGCCGATAATCGAGCCCCAGTACCCGTGCACCGCACGCGGCGGACAAACGCGCCATCAGTTCCTGGTGGGTGTCGAGCGACCCCAGCACATAGCCGCCGCCGTGGAGATAGAGGATGGCACGGTGCGCCTTCGCACCCGGCGCCGTCACCCACCGCCCCGGAACGCCGCCGCAGTCGACGTCCTCGACGGTGGTCCCTTCGGGCAACGAGAGATGAGCCTGCATGGCCTCCATGCCGGCGCGGCGCTCGGCGATCGTGGCGTCCGCCTTCGCATTCGCGCGCGCGGCCTTGAGGGCGGCTGCGACGGTTTTCATCTGTTGACTGGCCAAGGGCGTCCCCGATCGATCGATGAGGGGGCGAGTCTACGCAGCGTGTCTACACGCCAGCAAGGCTCGATCGCGGGTCACGTCGTTTCGAACGACGATGCGTGTTCACGGTAGGATAGGGTTCGCCGCACGAGGATCTCCGATGACCGAATCCGCCGCATCTGCGCCGAAGACCGCAGGCGCGCTGTCATATGTCTGGCGCGCACTCACCTGGCTCTTGACGGCGGGATGCTTCTATCTCGTCTACACGCGGCTCGACGCGGCCGCCGCCCGGGAGGGCGTGAGCGCGTGGACCTACCTCGTCGACTTCTTCGCGGATGCCAACTGGTATGCGTGGCTCGCCGTCATGGTGCCGTACTCCGTGTTCTTCTTTCTCGTCGACTCGCACGTCACGTGGCGCGTCGTCAGATGGTTCAACGCCCCCGCGCTGAAGCTCACTGACGTACTCCCGATCCGCGCGAGTGCCTACATCCTCTCACTGGTGAACGAGCAGGTCGGGAAAGGGGCGATGACACTGTATCTGCTGAAGCGTCATCGAGTGGCGGGATGGGAGACCCTGTCGAGCATGATCCTGCTCGGGTTGATGGAGATCTATCAGCTGCTCTTCTTTTCCGCCGTCGGCATGTTCTTCTATTCGGAACTCGTGACTCAGGCTTCGACGCTGCTGCCGCTCGATGCCATTCTGCCGTCGGTGTTCCTCGCCGCCGTGATCTACCTGCCGATCCACATCCTGTACTTCCGAGGCTACTTCTTCAAAGGTTCGCGGTTGCGGGAGAAAGCACTGCTGCGCGCCTTCCGGGAAGCGAGGCCCATTCACTACCTGCTGATTCTGCTGTTCAAGGCGCCGAATCTGCTGGGTGGCGTGCTCGTCTACACGGTCGCCCTGTCGCTGTTCAACGTGCCTGTCGAAATCGGGTCGATGCTCGCGCTCCTGCCGCTCATCTTCCTCGCCGCAGCGCTGCCGCTGCCATTCCATGCCGGCGCGCTGGTGCTGTGGACCGTGCTGTTTCCCGAGTACCCTGAGGTAGGGGTGTTCAGCGTGGTGATGCACACCTTCTTCGTGCTGTTCAATGCCGTGATCGGCGTGCTGTTCCTGCCGCGCGCAAATCGCGAGTTGTTCGGCACAGCGTCACCGTGACGGCTTTCAACGCGACTGGCGCGCGCGGATAAGCGCGATCGCGCGATCGCTCATCGAGACGATCGTGGTCAGAACGAGCAGCCACGCGGCAGCCGCGACCGCGTTTGGCGCGGGCCAATCCAGTGCCAGGGCATCGCGCACGACAGGGATGCCGACCACGACGAAGTAACCGATGCCGTTGTACCGCCCGATGCGGCTCGCGCGCAGTTCGCGGCCGCGCAGCGCCGCGGAGTCGAGCATGTACTGCAGGAATGCTGCCATGACCAGGATCGGCAGCAGCGGGGTCAGCGCCCCGGCGTATGCCAGGGCCGCCAGGGCGAACGTGACGAACGTGGCGTCCACTGCGTGGTCGAACAGCGCGCCGCGCGCGGTGGCTTCGTTCCTGCGGCGCGCAATGGGCCCATCGACGAGATCAGTGACCACCGCGATCGTGAACAGGGCGCCCGCCGCGACAGGATAGTCCGCCACGATCGCCGCAGCAGTCAGCGGCGCCAGGAAGAGTCGCAGCGCCGTCAGCGCGTTGGCCGGTGTTACCCATGCGGTGTGTTGGTGTGCATCCACCGTGTGAGCTTACACGGCGACGTCAACGCTCAGAAATGGCGATATCGACGGCCTTCGCGGCGTGTTTGTCTTCCTTGAACAGCTCGTCGGGTGCTAGCAGCACGAGTTGTGTCTGGATGCGCTTCATGAGCATCCCGATTCAAATGCAATCGCAGGCTCGCGTCGACCACCGGAATGGATGGTGGGCGCAGTCGTGTCGCGGGCATGCTATTTTCCGCAATCTTTTCGAGGGGTGGGCGTGAGCGGCGAAGATCACGACAGCAATGGCCAGGGCGTGGCAGTGACGGGCGCCAACGGTCATCTCGGGCGCCGCCTGCTGGCGCGCATGCCGCGTGCCCGAGCCCTGGTGCGGTCCGCGGCCGCCGCCGAAACGATTGCTCGAGAGCAGCCCGGCACGGCCACCGATATCGTCGACTATGCGAACGCGACTTCGATGCAGCGTGCGCTCGCGGGTTGCGACTGCGTCGTTCACCTCGTCGGCATACTCAAGGAAACGGCGACGAACCGCTACGTCGATGCACACGAGGCGGCGTGCGAGGCGCTCGCAGCGGCAGCGAAGGCCAATCGAATCCGGCGCATCGTCTATCTCAGCATTCTGGGGTCGGACGCCGCGGCATCGAATGCGTGCCTCGCATCGAAGGGCCGCGCGGAGGCGATACTGCACGGCAGCGGTGTCTCGACCGTGGTGCTGCAGGTACCGATGGTGCTCGGTGAATCCGACTATGCGAGCCGCGCTCTCGCCTCGCGCGCACGGGCGCGCGCGGCGGTCCTGTTGCGCGGCGCCAGCCGTGAGCAGCCGATCTATGCGGGCGATGTGATTGCGGCCATCCTGGCCGCGCTGGATCCGCAGGTCGCGTCGGCAACCCTGCACCTGGCCGGGCCCGAGTCGCTGTCCCGCAGCGAACTCACGGCGCGCGCGGGCAACCTGCTAGGCAAAGCACCGCGCATCGTCTCGCTGCCGCTTGGGCTGGCGCTCGGTATCGTCGGCGTGGTGGAACGCCTGTCGGCCAATCCACCGGTCACGCGCGCCATGCTCGAAGTGCTCGATCACGACGACGACATCGATCCCACGCCGGCGTGCACGACATTAGGCATTGCGCTCACACCGCTCGACACCACACTTTCACTCGTACTCGAAGGAGCCCGAACATGACGCGCGCTACCCATCTGCTCGTTGCGAAATCCGATCTCAGTGCCACCGAGTTGCAGAACGCCGATTTGAACTGCGGCGACGGCGAGGTGCTGCTGCGCATCGCGCACTTCGCATTGACCGCCAACAATGTCACCTACGCGGTGGCTGGCGACTCGATGGGCTACTGGGGCTTCTTTCCGGTGGCCCCCGCCCGGGACGGCTGGGGTCGGATCCCCGTGTGGGGGTTCGCCGAAGTCGTCGAATCCAAGCACGCCGATGTATCGGTCGGCGAGCGTGTCTACGGCTACGTGCCGATGTCGACCCACCTCGTCGTGCAACCCGCGCGAGTATCGGCGAACGCCTTCTTCGATGGCGCGCCGCATCGCGCAAGTCTGCCGCCGGTGTACAACCAGTATCAGCGGGTCACAAAGGCCGCCGTCGCCGACGAACAGGCGCGCATGCTCTTGAATCCCCTGTACACCACCTCGTTCCTGATCGATGACTTTCTGGCCGACAACGCCTTCTTCGGCGCGCAGTCGGTCATTCTGTCGAGCGCCTCGAGCAAGACGTCGCTGGGGCTCGCGTTCGAACTGCACCGCAAGCGAGGTGCCGCAGTCGATGTGATCGGTTTGACCTCGGCCGAGAATGTCGCATTCACGGAGGCACTGGGCTACTACGATCGTGTGGTCACGTACGGTGCGCTGGAGTCGCTCGACGCCACAAAACCCAGCGTACTCGTGGACATGGCGGGCAACGGTGCGGTGTTGCGCCGCGTTCACGAACACTTCAACGATGCATTGCGCCACAGTTGTCTGGTTGGCGCTACTCACTGGCAAGGCAGGGGAGGGGCGAGCCGCGCCACGCTGCCGGGTCCGAAGCCGGAACTGTTCTTCGCGCCATCGCAGATCAGCAAACGCAACAAGGAATGGGGGCCGGACGGTTTTCGTAAGGCGTACGACCAGGCGTGGGCCGCGTTCCAGCCGGACGTGGCGCGCTGGCTCGAAGTGCGCACGGTGAAGGGCCTGGCCGCGGCCCGCACGGCTTATGCAGATCTGCTCGGAGGCCGTGTTCCGCCACGCGTTGGGCTCGTGATCGAGCCCGGCTGATTCCGGCCCGCTGAATTGGGCGAGATAGCCGCGTTCGAGCCCTTCGGTGCCGCGCACCGCGGCGCGCTGGCCGCGGCTGTCGTCGCGGCGCTTGCGGCTTTCTTTCTGGGAAGGCGCGATCGGCGCGGAGCCGCGGCGGTCTGGCTGGCCGGCATGGTGGCGGTGCACGAAGTACTCAACATCACACTGCATGCGCTCGTCTTCGGCTATTCATGGGCGGATTCTCTGCCGTTCAACTTCTGTCGCGCGAACATGCTGCTCTGTGCGTACCTGCTATGGCGTCGCAGCTACGCTGCGTTCGAAGTCGCATACTTCTGGGCGGTGATCGGCGCTCCGATCGCCTTCTTCGCACCGGACCTGAGGCAGGCGTTTCCGCACCCGTTGTTCTTCACTTTCTTCCTCGGCCACGGGCTGGCGCTGACCGCTGTGGCGTACGCGATCGGCGCATTCGGATTCGCACCGAGATGGGTGTCGATCGCGAAGTCGTTTGGGGCGGCCATGGCCCTTGCGTTACTCGCGATTGCGGTCAACGCGATCTGGGGCACCAACTATCTGTATCTCGCGCGTGCACCGGAACATGCGGGCTGGCTCGAATGGTTCGAGCCGTGGCCCGGCTACCCGATCGGAATCGCGGCACTCTCGCTCCTCGCTGCGGTGCTGGTCTTCCTGCCGTTCGTCCGTCGGTCGGGTTGATTCATGCAACAATCAGTTATCGACCGAACATTCGCAGGAGACGAAATGCCCGCCACGCTACCGAAATGGATTACCGATCACATCAAACTGTACGTCGACAGCAACGGCGCGGAAGGCCACATCTGGAATGGCGTACCGACGCTCCTCATCACCACTACGGGCCGCAAGTCGAAGAAACCGCAGATGATCCCGCTCATCTACGGCAAGGACGGTGATCGCTACGTCATCGTGGCATCCCGCGGCGGCGATGCGCGTCACCCCGCCTGGTATCTGAACCTCGCGGCCAATCCGCTCGTGCAGCTACAGGTCGGCCCCGACAAGTTCGCGGCACGGGCGCGTACTGCGTCGGCCGCCGAGAAGAAGCGCCTGTGGCCGATCATGACCAAGGTGTGGCCCGCCTACGACGAATACCAGGCGAAGACGGATCGCGACATTCCGGTGGTCGTACTCGAACGCCAGCCGTGACCGATGCCACAACCTCGACAGTTTCTCGAAGGGTGAGAAAATCTTTATAAAATCAATGAGTTACGTAATTTTCATCGATTGAATTCGAGGGGATGGGCGCCCACCCTGCGGGCGCCGTCCCGCACGATCTCCAGCACCATCCCGATGCCGTCGACCACCAGTGGCGCGTGCTGATCGAGGTGCGCCTTCAGCTCGCCCGCGAAGTGCCCGTACTGTTCGCGATTGACGCGGCCCATGAGGTCTGCGAGCGCGGTGGGCAATTGCGGCGATACGCGGTACCACGGCGCGTCGCTCGACTGGGAAAGCACGTCTTCGATCATCGCGAGCACGACCGTGATGTCGTTGTCGATTGCCAGCGAGCGCCAGGGGTCTTCGTCGAGAAACTCGCTCAAGTGGCGCTGCGTCTCGGCATCGAGCGGCGCCACACCGTCGAGAGCCACGCCATTGGCGAGATCGACGAGTATGCAGAAGTCGACCATGTCCTGTTCGGCGAGCGCGCCGAGCGCTTCGGTCGCACCGGTGCTGAGGCCGCCGCTCAGCAGGAACGTGACCTGGGAACGCACGTCGGCCGCGCGTGCCGCGAAGGCATCGGCCAGTTCTTCGTCTTCGGTCGCTCGTGCACGGGCATTCCGTGCGTCGGGCGGATCGGCTCGAGTCATCGCGTGGGTCCTTTTCTCGCGTCCTTACGCGAAGCGCTTCAACTCCCTGCGCGCGATGACCATTTTATGCGCCTCGTCGGGCCCATCTGCAATACGCAGTGCGCGGCCGTTGCGCCACATCGCCGCAACCGGCGTGTCGTCGGATACGCCGAGCGCGCCCAGGCACTGAATGACGCGGTCGAGCACCGTCATCATCATGTTCGGCACCACCACCTTGACCATGGACAGTTCGGTGCGCGCTTCCCGCTTGCCGACGGTGTCCATCTTGTACGCGGCATACTGCGTGAGCAGCCGTGCCTGATCGATCTCCATGCGCGACGTTGCGATCCAGTCCTGCACGATCTGCTTCTGCGCCAGCTTGACGCCGCCGACTTCCCGCTCGTTGGCGTGCCGGCAGAGAATCTCGAAGCCGCGT
>JBFKCZ010000035.1:0-11528 GCA_041620035.1 Pseudomonadales bacterium | reverse complement strand
CGCTCGTAGAGCGAGTCGAGTTTCTGATCCGCCGCGACGATCCGGATCGGCCAGATGGCGACATCTGCGGCCACGTCGCGTTCGGCGAGTCCTTTCACGGTGACGGTCCGATCCACTTCTCTGGCCCTGACGAAGCCGTCGCCGGCAAAGAAGCCGCCGAGTCCGAGGCCGGTGGCAATCAGCAGTGCGGCGGCGAACAGTGCTCGTGACGTCATGCGATCAGCGCCTCCAGAACGCAGGGGTGAACAGGACCAGGAGCGTGAAGATCTCGAGTCGGCCCAGGAGCATCGCGAGGATCAGAAGCCATTGTGCCTGTGTGGGCACGCCGGCGTAGTTGAGCGCCACCTCGCCGAGACCCGGGCCGAGATTGTTGAGGCAGGCGGCGACGGCCGAAAACGATGTTTCGAAATCCATCCCGGACATCAACATGAACACACACACGAGGGTGAGGAATACGAACACGTAAACGGAGAAGAACCCCCACACCGCTTCGATGACACGATCGGGCACCAGTTGCCGCCCGAGTTTGACCTGGAAGACCCCGCTGGGATGGATGAGCCGGCGGATCTCCCGGATACCCTGCAGATAGATCAGCAGCACCCGCACCATCTTGATGCCGCCCGCGGTCGAACCTGCGCAGCCCCCTGCGAATGCGGAGAACAACAGCAGCAGCGGTACGAGGGAAGGCCAGAGGCTGAAATCATCCGTGGTGAAGCCCGTTGTCGTCGCGATCGACACGGTCTGGAACAAGCCGTGCCGAATCGCCTGGTTATCGTGCTCCAGGAACAGGAGGTTGCCGCAGACGACGACGGCGACGATCGCGATCATGGCGAAGTAGAAACGCACTTCGTAGTCGGCGAAGTACGGCCGCAGCGACAGACGATGCCAGACCGCGTAGTGCAAACCGAAATTGATGCCCGCGAGCAGCATGAAGAAGATCGCGACTGCCTCGATCATCGGACTGTCGAAGTAGCCGAGGCTCGCATCGTGGGTCGAGAAACCTCCGATCGCCACCGTCGAGAAGCTGTGGCAGATGGCGTCGAAGATCGACATGCCTGCGCCCCAGTACGCGAAAGCGCAGGCGATGGTCAGGCCCAGATAGATGTACCAGAGCGCCTGCGCGGTCTCCGCGATACGCGGCGTCAACTTCGTGTCCTTCGCCGGCCCTGGCGATTCGGCGCGATAGAGCTGCATGCCACCGACGCCGAGCATGGGGAGAATCGCAACCGCGAGCACGATGATCCCCATGCCGCCCAGCCACTGCAGCAACTGCCGGTAGAACAGCACTGACTTCGGCAGTTCGTCGAGCCCGGTGATCACCGTTGCACCGGTCGTGGTGAGCCCCGAGAAGGACTCGAACGCTGCCTCGGTAAACGTGCCGGTGAATTCCGAATCCAGGTAAATGGGCAACGCCCCGAACACGCCGAGGCCGAGATAGAACAACGCCGTGACCATGAAACCGTCGCGACTGCGCAGCTCGCCTTTGCGGGCGCCGAGCATGAGTCCTGCGCCGGTTACGAAGGTGATACCGAACGCGGCCAGGAACGTGGGCGTCGTCGGCTCTTCGTACAGGTACGCGATGCCGATGGGTGTCAGCATGACCAGGCTGAACAGCATCAGCAGGATGCCGGTGATGCGCAGGATGACTCGGATGTTCACTGTGGTCTTTGCGTCCTCTTCATCCTCTTCGCGGCGGCAGCGGACATCAGAAGAACGTCAGACTCACCTGAAACAGCTTCTCCACGGCGGACACCTTCTTCTTGTCGACCAGAAACAGAATGACGTGATCGTCGGTCTCGATGACAACGTGATCGTGTGCGATGAGCACTTCGTCCTCGCGTACCACCGCGGCAATCGTCACGCCCGTCGGCAGATCGATGTCGCCGATTTCCCGGCCGACGACCTTCGACTCCTTGGGTGTGCCGTGGGCGATCGCTTCCATCGCTTCGGCCGCACCGCGGCGGAGACTGTGTACGCGCGCCACGTCGCCTCGGCGAACGTGGGTGAGGAGCGAGCTCGTCGTGGCGAGCTGCGGTGAGATTGCGATGTCGATGTCGCCGCCCTGGAAGATGTCGACGTAGGACGGCTTGGTGATCAGCGTGATCACCTGTCGAACGCCCATGCGTTTCGCGAGCAGCGACGACATGATGTTGACTTCGTCGTCGTTGGTCAGCGCGCAGAACGCATCGGTGTGCTCGATGTTCTCCTCGAGCAGGAGGTCCCGGTCGGTAGCGTCGCCGTGCAACACGACTGTGCTGGATAAGCTCTGAGCGAGGTGCTCACAACGATCCTGGTTGAACTCGATCACCTTGACCGAGAAGTCGTTTTCGATGCTCAGCGCGAGCTTCTCACCGATCAGACCTCCGCCGGCGATCATGACGCGTTTGAATGGCCGCTCCACGTGTCGCAGCTCGCTCATGATCGCCTTGATGTGTTCGGCCGCGGCGATGAAGAAGACTTCGTCGTCGGCCTCGATCACGGTGTTGCCCTCGGGGAGGATCGCGCGTCCGCGACGGAAGATCGCCGCGACACGCAGGTCGATCTTGGGCATGTGCTGCCGCAGGAACTTGAGTTCCTGCCCCACGAGGGGACCACCGTAGTAGGCCTTCATCGCAACCAGCTTCACCTTGCCGTCGGCGAAGTCGAGCACCTGCAGTGCGCCTGGATGGGACAGGAGTTCACGGATCTGATCGGTCACCACCTGCTCGGGGTTGATGAGCACGTCGATGGGCATGTGCTCCTGGCTGAACAGTCCCTCGCGCGTGAGATACGACCTGGCGCGAATGCGCGCGATCTTGGTGGGTGTCTTGAAGAGCGAGTAACAGACCTGGCAGGCGACCATGTTGACTTCGTCGCTGTTAGTGACCGCGATGAGCATGTCGTCGTCGTCGGCACCGGCGCGACGCAGCACGTCGGGATGGGACGCGAGCCCCTGCACCGTCTGAATGTCGAAGCGGTCGCGCAGTTCGCGCAGGCGATTGGCGTCCTTGTCGACGAGGGTGACGTCGAACGCTTCGTTCGCGAGGTTCTCAGCCAGGGTGCCACCCACCTGACCGGCGCCGAGGATGAGAATCTTCACCGACGCACCAGATGCGCGTAATAGAACCCGTCGCTGCCGCCCTCGGTGGGGAGGATCAACCTGCCGTACCGGGCAGGCATGCCGAAGTCGCCCGGAACGTCCGCGAGTCGAAGCTCGGGCCGTGCGTGAAGTAGATCCGAGATCACTGCGTCGTTTTCCTCGTCCAGAATGGAGCAGGTGCAGTAGATGAGCGAACCGCCGGGCTTGAGCACCGCGGCCAGCGTGTGGCTCAGTTTACTTTGAATCGTGCGGTACGGTTGGAGGTCGGCTGCGTGCTTGAGCAGTTTGATGTCGGGATGGCGGCGCAACGTCCCGGTGCCGGAGCACGGCGCATCGATCAGCACCTTGTCGAAGAGGCGCCCGTCCCACCAGTCGAGGGTCGTTGCGTCCGCGGTGAGCACCTCGAGATGGCTTGTCAGCCCCAGGCGCACGGCGTCGAGTGATATTCGCGCGCCGCGGGTCGCGTCGATGTCGAGCGCGGTGACATGCACGTCCGCGCGCTCGAGACAGGCCAGCGCTTTCCCGCCGGGTGCCGCGCATGCGTCGAGAACGCGATCACCCGGTGAGAGTGAGAGCGCGGTCGTGGCCCACTGTGCGCCTTCGTCCTGCACGCTCACGTTCCCGGCGACGAAGCCCGGCAGGTCGGCAACTGCGACGGGCTCATCGAGGTAGACCGCTGTGTCGCACTCGCCTTCGGCACAGGACATCCCGGCGGCCCGCAGCAACTCGAGGTAATCGGGTCGCGATCCCTTCCGACGATTCACGCGCAGGGTCATCGGCGCACGGGTCAGATTGGCGGCGAGGATCGCGTTTGCCGCTTCGCCACGCTGGGCGAACACACGTTCGGTGATCCAGTCCGGGTGATCGTACTTGGCCGCCGTCGAAATCGGTGGGGGCCAGTTCGTTGCGTTCCGGTCACTCAAGCCCCGCAGAATCTGGTTGATCAGGGCCTTGGCCCAGGGGCGGCCGATGCCCGTCGCGGCCGCCACCGTTTCGTCCACCGCGGCGTGGGCCGGGATGCGCAGGTGGCGGATCTGAAACGCGCCCACTGCCAGCAGACAGAACACAATCGCATCCTTCTTTCTGAGCGGCTTTTCCAGCGAGTGAGTGATTACTTCGGAGAGTGAGAACCAATGCCGGATCGTGCCAAAGGCGAGCGCGCTCACGAGCGCGTGGTCGGCATCGTCGGCCGCGCCGTGAATCCGGTCGTCCAACGAGCGTCCGTTCGCGACGGCATGCACGATGCGGGCTGCTCGCGCCCGTGCACCGCCCTTGGTGGCACGGCGGCGGCCTGGCCCGGTTTGCCGTGCGCCGTCACGACGGCGCATCGAATACGTCTCCGGCCCGAACGAGGTGCGGATAGCCATTCACCACCGCGGCCACCGCGAGGGGCTTTCCCTTGCCGCGGTTGAGTTGCAGTTCCGTGACCCGGATCACCCCGTGACCGCAGGCGATCCGCATGCCGCTGGGGGAATACTCGAGCACCGTGCCGCCCTCCGCCCCGGGGTCCCTGGGCTCGGTCGAGGCGGCCAGGATGCGAATGCGCTCCCCGCGCAGATGGGTGAAGGTCGGCATTCGCTCGCGCAATGCTCGGATTTGGCGATCGATCGTAACTGCGGACTGGCGCCAGTCGATCACGGCATCGGCAGCGGTGAGCTTTGGCGCATACGTGGCATCCGCGTCGCTCTGCGGTTGGGCCGTGACCGGCGCGTCGCGCGCGAGATGCTCCATCAGCAGGGAAGCGCCGAGTTCGGCGAGTTTGACGTGCAGGGATCCACCCGTGTCGCGGTCCGTGATGGCGCACGTCGCTTGGGTCAGCACCGGCCCGGTGTCGAGCCCTTCGTCCATCACCATGAGGCTCACGCCGGTTTGGCGATCGCCCGCCATGATGGCGCGTTCGATCGGCGCGGCCCCGCGCCACCGGGGTAGCAGCGAGGCATGCACGTTCAGGCAGCCCAGGCGCGGTGCCGTCAACACTTCAGGCGGCAGAATGAGGCCGTAGGCGGCGACGACGAGCAGGTCCAGTCCGAGGCTTCGAACGGTGTGTTGCGCATCCGCCTTGCGCAGGGTGCGCGGCATATACAGGTCGATACCGCGCGACTCGGCCAGACGTTGCACGGGACACGGCACCAGTTGCTTGCCGCGCCGTCCGGGCTTCGGCGGCTGACAGAAGACGGCGCTGACGGGAAAACGCTCGAGCAGTCTGGAGAGGATCGTCGCCGCGAAATCGGGCGAGCCGGCAAACCCGAGGCGTAAGGGCTGCCCCACCCTCAGGCCTGCAGGCGATGCTGCTTCTCGAGCTTGTGGCGAATGCGGTTGCGTTTCAGTGCTGAGAGGTAGTCCACGAACAGCTTGCCGTCGAGGTGGTCGCATTCGTGCTGAATGCAAACGGCCAGCAAGCCCGACGCTTCGAGCTCGAAGGGTTTGCCGTCGCGGTCGAGGGCCTTCACGCGGATGTGTTCCGCTCGGGTGACCGGCTCGTAGAAGCCGGGCACCGACAGGCAGCCTTCATCGGTCTCGAGGGTACCCGACAGTCGCTCGATCACCGGATTGACGAACGCGTGAGGCTCGTTGTGCTCGGCGGAGACGTCCACGACGATGACCCGCTTGTGGACGTTCACCTGAGTCGCCGCGAGGCCGATGCCGGGTGCCGCGTACATCGTCTCGAACAGGTCGTCGATCAGGGTCCGAATCTCGGCGTCCACGGTCGTGACGGCGGCCGCCTTCGTACGCAGGCGGCTGTCCGGAAATTCGAGGATGGCAAGTGCGGCCATGAGGTGTGATCTATCTCTAGTATTGGTGCAAATTGGGCTGCTAAGATTCAGAACGCTAATGCTTTTTTGCCACCTGATCAGGGCGCCTCACGCGAATGTCAACGGCGCGGTTTCGTTCGCGAGTGACCAAAGGCCCGGTGACGCCCGCGTATGATAAAAGGAATGACACCATGTGGAAATCGCTCTCCGTCCTACTGAGCGCGACCCTCCTGTGTTCGGCGCTTTCGTTGCCGGTCTGGGCCCAGTCCGCCGGGCTCGACCCGTACCTGAAGCCCGGTCATCCGGACACCCATGTGGTGCAAAAGGGCGACACGCTGTGGGACATCAGCGGCCGCTTCCTCGCCAAGCCGTGGCTGTGGCCCGAAGTGTGGCGCGTGAATCCCCAGATCGAGAACCCCCACCTGATCTATCCGGGCGACGTGATCCGCCTCGTTTACATCGATGGCCAGCCCGCGCTGGTCCTCGAGCGGGGTGACGCTGGCCGCACCTATCGGGCGTCGCCGTCCACGGACGGCAAGATGTCCCCGCAGATCCGCTCGACACCACTCGAATCGGCGATTCCCGCGATCAACCTCGATGCGATCCAGGGTTTCCTCGTGAACAACCGGGTTGTGGAGCCTGCGTCGCTGGACGCCGCACCCTACGTGGTGGAAGGTGAATCGAAGCGCATCGTACTCGGCGCTGGCGATCGGTTGTATGTCCGAGGCGCCCTGGCCGACAGCGAGTCCTACAATTTCGTCCGCAAGGGCCCGCTCTATGTCGACCCGGTGACCCGGGAAGTGCTTGGCCAGGAAGCGACGTACATCGGTCTGGGCCGTGTGGTGGCAGAGGATGCGCGCGTATCCACCCTCAGCGTGCGAAGCACCCGCGAGGAAGTCAAAGTGGGCGATCGCGTGTTGCCCACCGAAGAGCGGCGCGTGGACTCGACCTTCTTTCCGAGCGCACCGGCCATCGACGTGAACGGAGAGATCATTTCCGTCTTCGGCGGGGTGACCCAGGTGGGCCAGTTCGACGTGGTGGTGCTCAACCGCGGTGAGCGCGAAGGCATTGAAACCGGCAACGTGCTGGCGATCTACAAGCGCGGTGAACTCACCCACGACCGCATCGCCAACGAAGCGATCCGCCTGCCCTCCGAGCGCGCCGGACTGCTGATGGTGTTCCGCGTGTTCGAGAAGCTGTCCTACGGTCTCGTGCTCATGACGGAACGCCCGCTTTCGGTCGCCGACGAGGTGAAGAACCCCTAGCGCAAGCGGCTTACCCGACCTTCGGACGCGGTCTCACGCGGTCCTTCGGCCGCATGACGTTCAATGTTCTGTCATCCGTCACCTTGCCGGTCGTGTGCCTGCTCCCGATCATCGCTGCCTGCTGACGATCCTCGGCGCGCGCAGCCCCAGTCGCGCCAGGCTGCGGAGCCTCGTCGCACATCGAATCCACAGCGGCGTTTCGCCTGAAGCGGCGCTGGCCGAAGTTGCTCCCGCGGTCGATCCCCCGGACGGGCGGTGGCTCGCCGCGCAGGCGGGCGCGTTGAGCGCCCTCGAACTCACCGTCGTGCTGCTTGGTGAGGACGCCTTTCCAGGGATGCTTGCGGAAATTCCCGATCCACCGATCGCACTGTTCGTTGCCGGGCAGCTGCCGGCGGCTCAGTCGACTTCCGTCGCCATCGTCGGTAGTCGTCGCGGCAGCGCGGGTGGCTGCGCCTGGGCGTTCGCCGTCGCCGCGGCGCTGGGCCGCAGCGGTATACCCGTGGTGAGCGGGCTCGCGCTCGGGGTCGACGCCGCCGCGCATCGAGGTTGTCTGGAGGCGGGCGGTGTGACGATCGCCGTGCTGGGGGCGGGCCATCAGCACGTCTACCCGAGTCGCCATCGTTCGCTCGCCCAAGCCATCGCCCAGGCGGGTGCTGTGGTGAGTGAGTACCCACCCGATGTCGCTCCCCACAAGCACCAGTTCCCGGAACGCAATCGCATCATCAGCGGGTTGTCGAGGGCCGTGGCCGTCGTGGAAGCGGGGGCGAAGAGTGGCTCGTTGATCACCGCGCGATGCGCCCTCGAACAGGGTCGCGACGTCATGGCAGTACCGGGTCTGCCGGGTGGTCGCGCGCGGGGATGTCATCGCCTCATTCAGTCAGGCGCGGCCCTGGTGGAGGACGTCGACGACGTATTCGAGGTGCTGGGTGTGCCGTCGCCCGGCACCCGCGGGCCGAGCCTGGCGGGGCTCGACAATACGTTGGCCCGGGTGCTCGCAGAAGTCGGGGTGGCGCCCGTCACGATCGATGATCTGGCCGAGCGGCTCGCGCAGAGCCCCGCCATGCTCCGGGCGGCGCTCCTGGAGCTCGAGCTGCGTGGATTTGTTGCCTCGGAAGACGGCGGTTATATTCGCCGGCCGCATTGATTCGGCCCGCTACGCTTCGAAGGAGGAGGTCGCTCGTGGATCGATACGCCGTCGTCGGCAATCCGGTCGCGCACAGTCGATCCCCCCAGATCCACGCCGCGTTCGCACGGCAGACTGCGCAGGCCCTCTCGTACGAAAAGCTCTTTGCGCCCCTCGACGGCTTTGTTGGCGTCGTCGAGAGGTTCTTCGGCGAGGGCGGCCTGGGCGTCAACGTGACGGTCCCCTTCAAGGAGCAGGCGTTTGCGTGGGTCGGTGAGCGAGACCCGTTCGCAGCGACGGCCGGTGCAGTCAACACCATCCTTCGCACCCCGCGCGGGTTCCGCGGATGCAACACCGACGGGGTCGGGCTCGTGCGGGACCTTCGCGACAATATCGGCGTGACACTGCACGATGCGCGCATTCTGATTCTCGGCGCTGGTGGGGCCGCGCGTGGGATCGTCGGCCCATTGCTCGGGTGCGCACCCCGTGTTGTCGATGTGGCGAATCGCACCGAGGCGAAGGCAATTGCCTTGATGGATCGTCTCGAAGACCCGCGCCTGCGGGCACGTGGTTTGGCGGAGGTGGCGGAACCTTACGACGTGGTCATCAACGCAACCGCAGCCGGGCTTTCCGGAGATCAGCCGCATCTCTCCCCGCGAGCCGTCGATGGTGCGCTGGTTTACGACATGGTTTACGGCGCCGCCGCCGCGGCGTTCCTGACCTGGGCAAAGCGCGCCGGCGCACGGCAATCCGTGGATGGCCTCGGCATGCTCGTCGAGCAGGCCGCCGAGGCGTTCTTTCTCTGGCGCGGTGTTCGGCCGCAGACGCGCCCCGTCATCGCCGCACTGCGCGCATCACCATGACGGCGCGCCGATTCATTGCCGGTGCGGTCTGCCCGCAGTGCAAGCGCGTGGACAGAACGGTGCTCGAGCAACGCGGCGATGAGCTGGTCCGAAGCTGCATCGACTGTGGCTTCGAGGAGCGAATGTCGACCGGCGCACCGGTTCCTGGCGGCCGCTTCGATGCACCGAAGAAACGCGACGATGGCGCGTCGAAACCCGTCAGGTTCGTGAACCCTCCGCCGAAGGACGAGCGATAACACGTTGATAATCTTTGTCTTGTGCAGAGAACAATCGCGTTGAGTATTGATCGGCCGTTGCTATAATTGCCGCGTTTTTGGGGGTGCCTCTGGCGGTCGGTTGTGCTGCTTTGCCGGCTGCGGAGAGTGTGGCGTGGCCCGACACGCGCAGCCGGTCTTCTACGGCTGCCGTAATTCATGACGTTGCCCATTGGACGTTGACTAGGCCCGTTGCGGGCGTAGACGCCACCCGCGTCCGAGGCTCTTTTTTGACACAGCAGAATTCGAGGCAAGGTACAACGTGAAAGGGAATCTCCTCACGCGTCTGCTCGGCGGCGCAGCTCTCTCGATCGGCGCGCTCGGCGCCGCGGCCGATGAACTCAACATGCGCGTGGGCGTCTCCGAGATCAGTCGTTCCGTGTACGACCTGCACATGCTGATTCTGTACATCTGCTGCGTGATCGGCGTGGGGGTGTTCGGCGCCATGGGTTATTCGATGTACGTGCATCGAAAGTCGAAAGGCGCGAAGGCTGCACACTTCCACGAGAACACGCGCCTCGAGATCCTGTGGACAGTCATTCCCTCGCTCATCCTCGTCGGGATGGCTGTGCCGGCGACCCGCGTCCTCATCGACATGTATGACACTGGCGGGGAGGACATGACCGTCGAGGTGCGCGGTTATCAATGGAAGTGGCAATACAAATACCTCGACGAGAACCACAGCAATACCTTGTCTTTCTTCAGCGCGCTGACCACCCCGCAGGACGAGATCCATAACCGGTCCGTGAAAGGGGAGCACTACCTGCTCGAAGTGGACAATCCGCTCGTGGTGCCGCTCGGCAAGAAGATCCGGTTGCTGGTGACGGCGAACGACGTGTTGCACGCCTGGTGGGTGCCCGACTTCGGCGTCAAGCGCGATGCGATACCGGGCATCGTCAACGACATCTGGTTCATCGCCGAGGAGCCGGGCGTGTATCGCGGTCAGTGCACCGAACTGTGCGGCAAGGATCACGGCTTCATGCCGGTCGTCGTGCGGGTATTGCCGCAGGACGAATACGAGGCCTGGTACGCAGCACAGAGCGTTGCCTACGCCGAGCGCGAAGCGATGGCGAGCCAGACGTTCACCGCTGATGAGCTGATGGCAATGGGCGAGCAGGTCTACAACAAGAACTGCGCGACGTGTCACCAGGCGAATGGACAAGGTATTCCGCCGGTGTTTCCTGCCATCGCGGGAAGCGAGATCGCAACGGGTCCGCTCGATGCGCAGATCTCGCTGGTGTACAGCGGCAAGGCAGGAACCGCGATGCAGGCCTTCGGTACGCAACTGAATGCAGCCGAACTGGCGGCGGTGATTCACTACCAGCGGCACGCGTTCGGCAACAACACCGGCGATATCACGCAACCGGTGGATATTCTGAATTGGTCATCGGCGCAGTAGGCGGGAGTTGAAATAGAACATGAGCGCAGTCATCGAAGCACATCACGACGATCACCACCACGGTCCCGCCAAGGGAATCACCCGCTGGCTGTACACCACCAACCACAAGGACATCGGCACGCTGTACCTATGGTTCAGCTTCACGATGTTCATGATCGGCGGCGTGATGGCGCTGGTCATCCGCACCGAGCTGTTCCAGCCGGGCTTGCAGTTCGTCGAGCCGGAATTCTTCAATCAGATGACGACCAACCACGGTCTCATCATGGTGTTCGGCGCGATCATGCCGGCGATGGTTGGCCTGGCCAACTGGCTGGTGCCCATGATGATCGGCGCGCCCGACATGGCGCTGCCCCGCCTCAACAACCTCTCGTTCTGGATTCTGCCGTTCGCAGCGTTGCTGTTGGTATCCACGCTGTTCATGGAAGGGGGCGGTCCCAACTTCGGGTGGACGTTCTACGCGCCGTTGTCGACGACCTATGCGCCGCCTTCCACCACGTTCTTCATTTTCGCGGTGCACCTCCTCGGCGCTTCGTCGATCATGGGCTCCATCAACATCATCGCCACGATCCTCAACATGCGCGCGCCTGGCATGACGCTGATGAAGATGCCGCTGTTCGTCTGGACGTGGCTGATCACCGCCTTCCTGCTGATCATGGTGATGCCGGTACTGGCCGGCGCGGTGACCATGCTGCTCACCGACCGCTTCTTCGGCACCAGTTTCTTCAGTGCGGCAGGCGGCGGCGACCCGGTGATGTTCCAGCACATCTTCTGGTTCTTCGGGCATCCCGAGGT
>JBFKCZ010000034.1:0-11626 GCA_041620035.1 Pseudomonadales bacterium | reverse complement strand
GGCCATCGCTGTCGACGCGATCATCAACCAGAAGAACAGTGGCATCAAATGTATCTACGTGGCCATCGGCCAGAAGATGTCCACGATCGCCAACATCGTGCGCACCCTTGAAGAGCACGGTGCGATGGATAACACGATCGTCGTCGCCGCGAGCGCGTCCGATTCCGCGGCCATGCAGTTCATCGCCCCGTACTCGGGATGTTCGATGGGTGAGTTCTTCCGTGACGAAGGGGAAGATGCGCTCATCATCTACGACGACCTCACGAAGCAGGCCTGGGCCTATCGGCAGATCTCGCTGTTGCTGCGCCGGCCGCCGGGTCGAGAAGCGTATCCCGGCGACGTCTTCTATCTTCACTCACGCCTGCTCGAGCGCGCATCGCGGGTCAACGCCGCCTATGTGGAGCAGATCACCAAGGGGCGTGTGAAAGGCAAGACGGGGTCGCTCACGGCGCTGCCGATCATCGAAACCCAGGCGGGCGATGTCTCCGCGTTCGTGCCGACCAACGTGATCTCGATCACCGACGGGCAGATCTTCCTCGAGCTCGATCTGTTCAACTCGGGTATCCGTCCTGCCATGAGCCCGGGTATCTCGGTGTCTCGAGTGGGGGGTTCGGCCCAGGTACCGTTCATGCGAAAGATCTCGGGCGGTATCAAACTCGCGCTCGCGCAGTACCGCGAACTCGCCGCGTTCTCGCAGTTTGCATCCGACCTCGACGAAGCAACGCGTCGCCAGCTCGAGCACGGTCAGCGCGTGACGGAACTCATGAAGCAGAAGCAGTACGCGCCGATGTCCGTCTCGGAGATGGGTATCAGTCTGTACGCCGCGACAGGCGGGTTCCTCGCGGACGTCGAAGTGAACAAGGTGCTCGACTTCGAGCGCGCACTCCTGTCTTACATGCATGCCGAGCACGCCGACTGGATGAAGCAGATCAACGAGACGGGTGCGTACAACGACGAAATTGTCGCGTACATGAAGAAGGCGATCGAAACCTTCAAAGCGACGCAAACGTACTAGACCTGGAAACCCGCGATGGCCGTCGGCAGAGAGATCAAGAAGAAGATCGGTAATCTGAAGAACACTCAGAAGATTACCAGCGCCATGGAAATGGTGGCCGCGAGCAAGATGCGCCGCACCCAGGAAAAGATGCGGCAGGGTCGGCCCTACGCGGAAAAGATCCGGGCTGTGATCGGCCATCTCGCGAACTCGAATCCGGAGTACCGCCACATCTACATGACCGAACGCCCCGTCAAGCGGATCGGTTACATCGTGGTGTCCACCGACAAGGGTCTGTGCGGCGGGCTCAACGTGAACCTCTTTCGCGCGCTGGTGCGCGACATGAAGGAGTGGAAGGACAAGGGCATCGACGCGGATCTCGCGCTGGTGGGCAACAAGGCCGCGAGCTTCTTTCGCTCCTACGGCGGGAGTATCAAGGCGGCGCTCACCAATGTCGGTGACGACCCTTCGGTCGAGAAGCTCATCGGCGGCATCAAGGTTATGCTCGACGCCTACGAGGCGGGCACGATCGATCGCCTGTACATTGCGACCAACAAGTTCGTGAACACGATGACCCTGACGCCGATCGTGCAGCAGCTGTTGCCGCTGGAGGCGGCAGGGGACGACGAGCTGAAACATCGATGGGACTATCTCTACGAGCCCGACGCCAAAGACCTCATCGAAGGTCTGGTCACCCGCTTCGTCGAGTCCCAGGTCTATCAGGCCGTGGTGGAGAATCATGCCTGCGAACAGGCAGCCAAGATGATCGCCATGAAGAATGCAACGGAGAACGCCGAGAACCTGATCGACGATCTCACACTGCTCTACAACAACGTCCGACAGGCGGCGATCACGCAGGAGATTGCGGAAATCGTCGGCGGCGCGGCGGCAGTGTGATGGTCGGGTTGCGAAGCAAGGATCAAACAAAGAGGTAGGCTATGAGTAGCGGAAAGATAGTGCAGGTGATCGGTGCGGTGATCGACGTGGAGTTTCCACGTGAACACGTGCCGAGCGTTTACGATGCGCTGAAAGTCACAGGCACCGGGCTGACCCTCGAAGTTCAGCAGCAGCTCGGCGACGGTGTGGTGCGTGCCATCGCCATGGGTTCGTCGGACGGTGTTTCGCGCGGCCTCGAAGTCGTCAACACGGGCAGCGCGATCACGATCCCCGTCGGCCAGGAAACACTCGGCCGGATCATGGACGTGTTGGGTCAGCCCATCGACGAAAAGGGCCCGGTCAACGCGAAAGAGTCGCTGCCGATTCACCGGCCCGCGCCCAGCTACGAAGATCAGAAGGGCGGCAACGAAATCCTCGAAACCGGCATCAAGGTCATCGACCTGATCTGTCCGTTTGCTCGGGGCGGCAAGGTGGGCCTGTTCGGTGGCGCGGGCGTCGGCAAGACGGTCACCATGCTCGAGCTCATCCGCAACATCGCAACCGAGCACTCGGGTTTGTCGGTGTTCGCCGGCGTGGGGGAGCGCACCCGCGAAGGTAACGACTTCTATCACGAGATGCAGGAGTCGGGCGTACTCGACAAGATTTCGCTGGTGTTCGGTCAGATGAACGAACCGCCCGGCAACCGCCTGCGTGTCGCGCTGACTGGACTGACGTTGGCAGAGAAGTTCCGCGACGAAGGTCGCGACGTTCTGCTGTTCGTCGACAACATCTATCGTTACACGCTCGCCGGTACGGAAGTGTCGGCGCTGCTCGGCCGCATGCCGTCCGCGGT
Source organism: Pseudomonadales bacterium (assembly GCA_041620035.1). Taxonomy (GTDB): domain Bacteria; phylum Pseudomonadota; class Gammaproteobacteria; order Pseudomonadales; family Azotimanducaceae; genus SZUA-521. The sequence goes on along the minus strand of JBFKCZ010000034.1, from coordinate 8,903 downwards.
GGGCTACCAGCCGAACCTCGCCGAAGAGATGGGCCTCCTGCAGGAACGGATCACCACGACGAAAACCGGATCAATCACGTCGGTGCAGGCCGTGTACGTTCCAGCGGACGACCTGACCGACCCGTCGCCGGCGACGACCTTCGCTCACCTCGACTCCACGGTGACGCTGTCCCGCGCCATCACCGACCTCGGCATCTATCCTGCGGTCGACCCCCTCGACTCCACCAGCCGTCAGCTCGACCCGCTCGTCGTCGGCGAAGAGCACTATCGTGTGGCGCGCGGCGTTCAGCAGGTGCTGCAGCGCTACAAGGAATTGAAGGACATCATCGCGATCCTCGGCATGGACGAACTGTCGGAAGACGACAAGCGCCTCGTGTATCGCGCGCGCAAGATTCAGCAGTTCTTTTCCCAGCCGATGTTCGTGGCGCAAGCGTTCACCGGTCAGGACGGCGTCTACGTGAGCCGGGAAGACACCGTGCGCAGCTTCAAGGCGATTCTGGACGGCGAATACGACCACCTGCCCGAGCAGGCCTTCTACATGGTGGGTACCATCGAAGCCGCCGCCGAAAAAGCCAAGACCCTGGTGAAGAAGTAAGTCATGGCCATGACCATCCACTGCGACGTCGTCAGTGCCGAGAAGGAGATCTTCTCGGGTCGGGTGACGATGGTGGTCGCGACCGGCACGCTCGGCGAGCTCGGCATCATGCCGGGCCACGCGCCGCTTCTGACGGGCATCAAGGCGGGCCCGGTGCGGCTCAAGATGGACGACGGCAGCGAAGAAGTGTTCTTTGCTTCCGGCGGGTTCCTCGAAGTGCAGCCCGGCAATGTGACGATCCTCGCGGATACGGCGTTGCGGGCCGACGACGTCGACGAGGCAGCCGCTGCCGAAGCCAAGGAAGCCGCGGAACGTGCCCTGCACAATCAGCAGGCGGACTTCGACTTCTCGGTGGCCGCCGCACAGCTCGCCGAAGCCTCGGCGCGGCTGCGCACGCTGGAAGAGCTGAAGAAGCGCAAGCGCTGATCCCTGTGGGAGCGCCCTTGGGCGCGAATGGCCGAAAGCCGAAGCATTCGCGCCCAAGCGCGCTCCCGCAGCGTTACAACCGCGTCACGCTTTCGTGCCCTAACGCTCCTATAATTCATCAGGTTCCGACAACGGACGTCCGTCTATGAGCCTCGACATCGTCGTGCTGGCCGCGGGCCAGGGCACGCGAATGCGCTCAAGCCATCCCAAAGTGCTGCATCCCCTGGCGGGCAAGCCGCTTCTGGGACATGTACTCGATGCGGCAGCCAGTCTCGGCCCGGCAACCATCCATGTCGTCGTGGGTCACAACGCCGATGCGGTGCGCGCGGCGTTCGGCGACCGGAAGCTGAACTGGGTGCTGCAGCGCGAGCAGCTCGGCACCGGGCATGCCGTTGCGCAGGCGCTGCCGCACGTGAAGTCCGATCATGTCCTCATCCTGTTCGGCGACGTTCCGTTGATCGAATCGTCGACGCTCGAGGCGTGCATCACCGCTGCGGGAACGGATGGTGTCGCCGTAGTGACGGCCAACATGGCGAACCCTTACGGCTTCGGCCGCATCATCCGCGACGGTTCGAATCGCGTCACCCGCATCGTCGAGGAACGGGATGCGAACGAGGAGGAGCGCGGGATCTGCGAGATCAACTCCGGGATTCTGGCCGCGCCCGCCGCACTGCTGCGCAAGCTGACGGCGAAGTTGACCACGCGCAACGCGCAGGGTGAGCTCTATCTCACCGACGTCGTCGCCGCGGCAGCCGCCGCGGGGGTCCAAGTCGCCGGCCATTGCGTCGAAGCGGCGGAAGAAGTGCACGGCGTCAACGACCGCGCGCAACTCGCCGCGCTCGAGCGCATTCATCAGCAGCGCTCGGCCCTGCGATTGATGCACAGCGGTGTAACGATCCTCGATCCGCTGCGGTTCGACGTGCGCGGCGAAGTGACGGCAGGCGAGGACTGTGTGATCGACATCAACGTGGTACTCGAAGGTCGCGTCGTGCTGGGCAGCGGCGTGCGCATCGGCGCGGGGTGCGTCATTCGCAACGCGGAGATCGGCGCAGGCGCGATCATTCATCCCCATACGGTCATCGACGGGGCGGTGATTGCCCCTCGTTGCGAGATCGGCCCGTTCGCACGTCTGCGGCCGGGCACGGAGTTCGCCGAAGGGGTGAAGATCGGCAACTTCGTGGAAACCAAGAAGACCAAGCTCGGCGCCGGCACCAAGTCCAACCACTTCGCTTATCTGGGCGACACCACCACGGGTGAAGGTTGCAACATCGGCGCCGGCACCATCATGTGCAACTACGATGGCTTCGCGAAACACCCCACGACCCTGGGCGACGATGTCTTCATCGGCTCGAACGCGACGATCGTCGCACCCGTGGCGCTCGGCGATGGTGCGTACGTCGCGGCGGGCTCGACGGTGACGACGAAAGTCGACCCTGGCGCGCTGGCGGTGGGAAGAGCGCGGCAACGCAACATCGACGGCTGGACGCCGCCGGCGAAGCGTCAGCACAACGAGCCCAAAGCGCCCAAACAACCCAAAGACAACAAAGAACCGAAGAAGTAGATCGAGGTAGCGTGCATGTGCGGCATCGTCGGAGCAGCAGCCCGTAGAGACGTTCCAGGCATTCTGCTCGAAGGCTTGAAGCGCCTCGAATATCGCGGCTACGACTCTGCGGGTGTTGCGGTGATTCCCCGCGATGTCTGCCGTGTGGATCGCAGGCGCACCGTCGGTAAGGTGAAGGAACTCGCCGACAGCCTCGCGCGCGATCCCCTGTCGGGTGAGACCGGTATTGCGCACACCCGCTGGGCGACCCATGGTGCGCCGCTCGAGAAGAACGCACACCCCCATCTGTCCCGCGGGCGCGTGAGTGTCGTTCACAACGGCATCATCGAAAACTTCGATGGCATTCGCGCGCGCCTCAAGCAGCAGGGCTACACCTTCGAATCCGATACGGACTCCGAAGTCATTCCCCACCTGATCGACTCGCTGTATGGCGAAGGACGCCGCCTGGTCGATGCGGTGCGCCTGGCATTGAAGGAGCTCGAAGGTGCCTACGCGCTCGTCGTGATGGCCAGCGACGAACCCGGCGTACTGGTCGGCGCGCGGGTCGGCAGCCCGCTGGTCGTCGGTATCGGCATTGGCGAGAACTTCCTGGCATCCGACGTCCTCGCGCTGCGCCCGGTGACCGATCGCTTCATCTTTCTCGAGGAAGGCGATCTCGTGGAGGTCACCACGGACGGCGTGTCGGTGTGGAGCCTTGCTGATGAATCCGTCGTCCGCGCCTCGGTGCGGGTCAAGGTCGGCGGCAGCGACGAAGTCGACAAGGGCAACTTCCGCCACCACATGCAGAAGGAGATCTTCGAGCAGCCATCGGTGGTGCGCCGCACGCTGGAAGGCCGGATCGCGAGCGGTCACGTGCTGGAGGCGGCCTTTGGTGTCCGCGCCAAGGAGATCTTCGATGCGGTCGATGCCGTGACGATCGTCGCGTGTGGATCCAGCTTCTATACCGGGTCGGTCGCGAAGTACTGGATCGAGTCCATCGCCAAGATTCCCTGCAGCGTGGAGATCGCGAGCGAGTACCGCTATCGCGACGTCGCCGTGCCCGCCCGCAGCCTGTTCGTGACGATTTCACAGTCGGGAGAAACCGCGGATACGCTGGCCGCGCTTCGAATCGCCAAGGAATCGGGATACGCGGCGACGCTCGCCATCTGCAACGTCGCATTGAGCTCGCTGGTGCGTGAATCGGATCTCGCGCTCATGCTGGAAGCCGGCCCGGAAATCGGTGTCGCGTCCACCAAGGCCTTCGTGGCGCAACTCGTGGATCTCATGCTGCTCGCGCTGTTGCTCGGCCGCCGTCGGGGGCTCACGCGCGAGCGCGAAGCGGAAGTCGTGGCAGGGCTCGTGCGCCTGCCGGACATCATCGAAAAGACACTGGGTCTCGACGACGTGGTGGCCAAGTTGTCCGAGCGGTTCGTCGATCGCCAGCACGCCCTGTTCCTGGGCCGGGGTCCGCTCTTTCCCGTCGCCATGGAGGGTGCGCTGAAGCTCAAGGAGATCTCCTACATCCACGCCGAAGGGTATGCGGCGGGCGAACTCAAACACGGACCGCTCGCACTGGTCGACGAGAACATGCCGGTGGTCGCGGTGGCGCCGAACGATGAACTGCTGGAGAAGCTGCAGTCGAACTTGCAGGTCGTGCGTGCACGAGGCGGCGTGTTGATCGTGTTCGCCGACAAGGACACCGGAATCGAAGCGGAGCCGGGTGTCACCGTGATTCACATGCCGAGCGTGCCGGATCTTCTGGCGCCCATCGTGTACACGGTGCCGCTGCAGCTACTCGCATATCATGCGGCGGTGTTGAAAGGCACGGACGTGGACCAGCCCCGCAACCTCGCCAAGTCGGTCACGGTGGAGTAAGTCGGTGCGCGGTTTCGTGTGTGCTTTGCTCCTGGCCGCCGGAGCCGCCCACGCCGCCGACGTGAAGCCCTTCACTGATCCCAATCACAACTTTGGCGCGCTGAAGGAGGAGGTGCGCATCCTCGACCTGAGCGTGCTCGCCCACGACGAACTCAAGTCCCGCGGCCTCCTCTACGAAGACGATGTCGTCGTCGACTACGTACGTGCCCTCGCGGCCAAGCTTGCGCCCACATTTGCGCGGTACGCGCCGCCCCTCGAGGTGTTCGTGGTGCGCGATGCCCTCGTCAATGCGTTCGCGCTTCCCACGGCCCGCATCTACATCAATCTGGGGCTGATGTCGGTCGCCGAGTCGGAAGCGCAGCTCGCAGCTGTGATCGCCCACGAGATCGCCCACGTGGTCGAGCGACACGGTCTGAAGACGGCACTGGATCGGAAGCGGAAGATCATCGCCTCCCACGTTGGCGACCTGCTCCTGTTTGGCACCGGCCTCGTCTATCTCGGCACGGCAGCGTCGCTCGCGAGCTACAGTCGCGGCGAGGAAAAGGAAGCGGACCTCAAGGGACTCGAGTATCTCGTCAATGCCGGCTATCCGGCCACGGCGATGCCGGCGGTGTTCGACGTTTTCGAGTCGATGCAGCCCGGCGAGGGTGCACGTGGATCGGTCTATGCGAGTCACCCCGAGGGCAGGCAGCGCATCGCCTATCTCAACGAGACGATCGCGAGCCGCTATCCCGACAGTCCCGCGGAGCTGCCCGCCGACAGTGCGCAGTACGGGGCCATGCGTGACCGGGTGCTGGAGGAGAACATCCGGATTCGCCTGGCGAGGCAGCGCTTCGAACTCACCGACCGATCGCTGGAGCGGGCGCGCCGCTACACGGCGGACCCGGCGCTCCTCGAGTATTACCTGGGCGAGGTGCGCCGCGGGGTGGCCGAGGATCCCGCCGCCGCGGGCCGCGATCGCGCCCAGATGAGCAATCAGCCGAAGAAGGAGAAGGAGTTCACGGCCGCGTTCGAGGCCGAACGGACGAAGAATTATGCCGCCGCGGTGAGTCACTACCAGGCGGCACTCGGCTTGCGGCCCGACTTCGCGCTCGCGCACCGTGGGCTTGGCATGGTGGCCTACGCGGAGGGCCGCGACGCCGATGCGATCCTAGCCCTCGAGACCTATCTTGCCAGCGACGATGATCTGAAGGATCGTCGCTACGTGGAGCGAATCGTGAAGACCGTGAAGCGGAGAGCTGCCAATGAGTAGGATCACCAGCGGAGCAAGAGCGATTGGCATTGCCGTGTGCATTGTCTTGCTCGCGGCGTGTGCCACCAAGCCGACCACCACGGCGAGGGAGCATCCCGACATCGACACCGCCCTTCTCGATGTCGAGCGTGTGGTGGTGGCACCCGCGATCGTCAGCATCGAGCGCATTGTGTTCTCCGGCGAGAATGAACGGCTCACCGCCCAGGAGGCACGGATCGCAGCCGAGTTGGAGGCCGCCACGGCCGTTGCGCTCGGAGCGCGTGGCTACGAGGTCGTGCCATTCGACTTCAATGCCGCGCGCGAGGCCGATGCCGATTTGGCGTTCGCCCTCAATCAGGTGACCGAAGCCTTCAATCGCGTGAAGGGCGATATGCAGCTCGGTCGGGCGATACCCGAAGAAAAGAAGCGACAGTTCGCCGAGTCCCTGGGAGAAGCGGTGAATCAGGTGGCCGACGCCGCCGATGCCGACGCCGTCGTCATCGTGCAATTCGGCGGTTTCGACAAGTCGGGCGGCCAGCAGGCCAAGGAGATGGCCTCGTCCATCCTGCTCGGTGTCTTGCTGGGTTCCACGGCGATTCAGCCCTCCGAAGGCAGCTATGTGGAAGTCGCCCTGGTCGATGGCGTGACCGGCAATCTGCTCTGGGCGGATGCCGCGGGTGCCGCAAAGCTCGGTTCGGAACTGGTGGTGCGCGCGCTGGCCTCGGTGCCGGCCGATATCGACCCGACCGATCCGGCGTCCGATGTCGTCGTGCCCGACGATGGCCAACCGGCGTCCGCACCCGAGACGCTGGCGGTGGAGGAAGCACCCAACCCGTCCGCCTGAATCGGTGTGGCGTGCGAACGCACCGGTTCACGGGTTCCTGACGGTCGATACGCACCGGTGCCTGGGGTATAAAGACGCCCTTTCCGAAACCGGCCCTTCGAGCCGCGCAGCGCAAGCACTTTGGACGTCACCCACATTCTCGACGGGCTCAACGACCCGCAACGCGAAGCCGTCACCGCACCCATTGGCAATTACCTGGTGGTTGCGGGCGCAGGCAGCGGCAAAACGCGCGTGCTCGTGCATCGCATCGCCTGGCTGATCGAAGCCGAAGGCGCCTCCCCCCACGGCATTCTCGCAGTCACCTTCACCAACAAGGCGGCCGCGGAGATGCGGGGCCGCGCGGAGGCGTTGCTCGCCATGCCCGTGCGCAACATGTGGGTGGGTACCTTTCACGGCATTGCGCACCGGCTCTTGCGCATGCACTGGCAGGAAGCGGGTCTGCCGCAGAACTTCCAGATTCTCGACTCCGACGATCAGCAGCGGCTGATCAAGCGCGTCATGCGCTCGCTCGACATCGACGAGACGCGGTTTCCGCCGCGGCAGGCGCAATGGTTCATCAACGGCCAGAAGGACGAAGGCCGACGCGCGCGCGAGGTGATCGCGGGCGACGATCTGTTTCTCATCACGCAACGACGCATCTACGAGTCCTACGAAGCGCTTTGCAGGAACGGTGGGCTCGTCGATTTCGCGGAACTCCTGCTCAAGAGCCATGAGCTGTGGCTCGAAAAACCAGAACTGCTTGCGCACTATCAGCACCGCCTGAACCACCTCCTGGTCGATGAGTTTCAGGACACGAACTCGGTGCAATACGCCTGGTTGCGCGTGCTTGCGGGAAAGAGCGGGCACATCATGGCGGTGGGTGACGATGATCAGTCGATCTACGGCTGGCGCGGCGCGCGAGTCGAGAACATTCATCGGTTTCGACAGGACTTCGCCAACGTCAGGCTCATCCGCCTCGAACAGAACTATCGATCGACCAATACCATACTGAAGGCCGCCAACGCGCTCATCAGTCACAACACCGACCGTCTCGGCAAGGAATTGTGGACCGACGGGCGAGAAGGCGACCCGATTCTGCTCTATTCGGCCTTCAACGAGCTCGACGAGGCGCGCTTCATTGCCGATCGCATTCAGACCTGGATAGGCAGCGGCGGCAGTCCGCGGGATGCAGCCATTCTGTATCGTTCGAATGCGCAGTCGCGGGTGTTGGAAGAAGCGTTGCTGCGGCTGCAGATCCCCTATCGCATCTACGGGGGCCAGCGCTTCTTCGAGCGCGCCGAGATCAAGAACGCCCTGGGCTACATGCGACTGACGAGCCAGCCCCACTCGGATACCGCATTCGAACGTGTGGTCAACACTCCGCCGCGCGGCATCGGCGACAAGACGCTCACCGATCTGCGCGAGCATGCCCGACGCAGCGGCATCTCGTTGTGGCAGGCGGCGAAGCAGGCCGTTGCCGACGGATCTTTAGGGGGGCGTGCCGCGACGACGCTCGGCGCGTTCATCGGTCTCATCGAACAGATGTCCGCGGCGGTCGCGCATCTGCCGCTGCACGAGCTCGCTCAGCATTGTGTGGAGACGAGTGGCCTGTACGAATTCCATGCACGCGAGAAGGGCGAACGGGGCCTCGCGCGCAAGGAAAACCTCGACGAACTGATCACGGCCTGCCGCCAGTTCGCCGGTGAGACGGTGTTGCCCCTCACCGACACTGGCGAAGCGCAGGAAGGTCAGAGCATGCTCGACGAGTTCCTCGACCAGGCTGCATTGGAGAGCGGAGAACAGCAGTCGGGTGCCGACGACAACTGCGTGCAGATGATGACGCTGCATTCCGCGAAGGGATTGGAGTTCCCATTGGTGTTTCTGGCCGGCATGGAAGAGGGGCTCTTTCCGCACCGCATGAGCGCCGACGAACCCGGGCGCATGGAGGAAGAAAGGCGGCTCTGCTATGTGGGCGTGACGCGGGCCATGCGGCAGCTGTATCTGACCTATGCGGAGACACGGCGACTGCATGGCAACGACACCTACAACCGGCCCAGTCGATTCGTGGCGGAAGTGCCGAACGATCTCGTCCACGAAGTGCGACTGCGCGGGGCCGTTACTCGTCCGGCACCGTCGCGCCCGTCGCCTCGGGGGCTCACCAGCGATGGCGGTCGCTGGGTATCGGACGACGGCGCGTTGCGCATCGGCCAGCGTGTGCTGCATGGCAAGTTCGGCGAAGGGGTGGTGCTGCAGAGCGAAGGTCAGGGCGATCGTGCACGGGTGCAGATAAACTTCGCCGGCGCGGGCGCGAAGTGGCTGATGCTCGGCTACGCGAAGCTCGAACCGTTGGACTGAAGAACTGTGGGAGCGGGCTTGCCCGCGAACGGCGGATGGTGGCGGTCCGAGCGATTCG
>JBFKCZ010000033.1:0-11725 GCA_041620035.1 Pseudomonadales bacterium | reverse complement strand
GGCATGGCACTCAGCATCGACCAGGTTTCTGGGCCGTTTGAGTCGTTCAACCTCGATGACCGAAGTTCCGTTCCGGACGACGATGGCACGCGCGTGGGAAAAGAAAAAGCTCGGCTTGCGCCCTGCGCCGTTCCGGCGTCGTTGGGGATGGGTGAGTTGGGTCGCTGACCGCAGTGATTGACATGCCGCCCCGGTCGCGCCAGCCTTTCGGCTTTAGCGAGGGAGGATCACCACCATGCAGTGCCCGAAGTGCGATGGCGACATGCAGGCCAAGACCTATGGACGCAAGATCAAGATCGAACGTTGCGTCGCCTGCAGCGGCATGTTCGTCAAGCCGGACGTGTTGATGGAGATGAAAGGCGAGTGGATGTCGGAAGTTCTCGACATGGGCGATCGCAAAGTCGGCAAGGAACTCGACAAGATGGGTGACATCGATTGCCCCGAGTGCGGCACCGCGATGGAGAAGATCTCCGACACCAAGCAGCGCCACATCTGGTACGAGTCCTGCCCATCCTGCGAAGGCATATTCCTCGACGCCGGTGAGTTCACCGACCTCAAACACGACACTTTCCTGGATCGTGTTCGCGACCTCGTGAAGGGCCGCCGGAAATGATCAGTCGTTGAGTCTGACCAGCATCTTGCCGATGTTTTCGCCCGAGAAGAGGCCAATGAGTGCCGCGGGAGCGTTCTCGATACCGTCGAGGATGGTTTCGCGGTACTTCATCCTTCCATCTCGGATCCAGGATTTCATGTCGGCGAGAAACCGCTCGCGCTCGTTCTCGAATTCGTAGACGACGAATCCGCGCATCGTGATCCGGTTGTAGATCATGTTCGAGAGCGTAGTGACGCCGGCCGATCGCGCGCCCGGCGTGTTGTAGGCCGAGATCATCCCGCACACCGGAATCCGCCCCAACGGATTCATCCTGGGGAGCGCCGCGTCCAGATGTTCGCCCCCGACGTTCTCGAAATAGACATCGATGCCGTTGGGTGCCGCGTCCTTCAGATTCTTCCGCAGTGAGCCTTCCTTGTAGTTGATCGCAGCGTCGATGCCGAGTTCATCGGTCAACCAGGCGCATTTGTCCGCCGATCCGGCGCTGCCGATCGTATAGCACCCCTTTATCTTCGCGATCTGCACCGCAACGCTGCCCACCGCGCCGGCGGCGGCGGACACGAAGACGTTCTCACCGTCTTTCAATGCGCCGGTGATGAGCAGCCCGCCGTACGCTGTGAGCCCTGTGCCGCCCAATGCGTGCATGTACAACGTCGGCGCAAAGCCGTCGAGTTCCAGCGTGGCAACCCCCTTGCCGTCGGACAGCCAGTACTCGCGGAATCCTGCCTGGTGCTGAACGACGTCGCCTTCGCGGAAGCGATCGTTGCGTGAGGCGACCACGGTGCCGATCGCGCCGCCACCCATTGCACGATTCAGCGGCTGCTGCCCATTCGACAGTCGTGGCCGCATGGCCGGGTCGACGGACATGTACTGGTTCTTGATGAGCAACTGCCCGGGCGCGGGATCCTCGACCCGGGTTTCGACGACTCGGAAGTGACCAGCGGTGGGCAAGCCATCCGGCTGGCCGATGAGGTGCACTTCGCGTTGTGAAATTGCCATGGGGGACCTCGATCTCTGGGCCCCGGAGCTTAGCGTTTCTGGCGGTTTGCGGACACGATGTTTGTGACCCGCGTCCCAGAATCGAGCGCGGCTCACAACTGCATACACGCCTAATGTTCTGGCTTGGTGCAATGCCTATCGGGCCTGTGTTGGCCCGCAGTATCGAGGAGCCAGACCGTGACCACCCCGAGCGATAGCCGCCGCCTGCTGATGCTGGTGCTGCCGCTGATCATCGTGGCTTTCGTGGCTGCTGCGGCTTTCTTTCCGACCAGCGACCGGCGCACTTACATCGTTGCGGCGGCCGATGTCGCCGCCGCCGCCGCCGCGGTGCGCGAGGTCGGCGGTGAAATCCGATCCGAACTCGGCATCATCAACGCCGTCGAGGCGGCACTCACGGCATCCCAGGCAGATGCGCTGAGCAGTCGCCAGGGACTGCTGGTGCACCTGGATGCCACGGTGGAAGTCTCCGGTGTGGGCAAGACCGGCTACATCACGCTGCACGAGGCCGCGGCGCTGCATCGCAGCGGCATCGATGGCCGCGGGGTGACGATCGCGGTCATCGACACGGGACTGTGGAAGACCAAGGCTACGCAACTCACGCGCTATGACGAAAAGCGTATCCTCGCGCAACTCGACGCCTCGACCGGAAAGATTTCGAAGGGCTCTGGCGATCCCAATGGTCATGGCACGCACATCGTCTCGGTGATGATGAGCAGCAGGGAAGCCGACGACGAATACGACGACGACGATGACGACGACAACGGCTTCGAAGGTGTTGCGCCCAGCGCAAACGTCGTCTCGGTGCGCGCGTTCGACGACAGGGGTCGCGGCCGCTACGCCGATGTCATCCGCGCGATCGACTGGATCGTCGCCAATCGTGACCGGCATCGCATTCGCGTGCTCAATCTGTCGATGAGCGCACCGGTGCAGTCGCACTACTGGGACGACCCGCTCAACCGGGCTGTGATGGCAGCGTGGCGTGCCGGCATCGTGGTGGTCGCCTCGGCCGGGAATGGCGGCCCGCATCCGATGACCGTAGGCGTGCCTGGCAACGTGCCCTACGTCATCACGGTGGGTGCCATGACCGACAGTTTCACGCCAGGAAAGCCGAGCGACGACCGGCTGGCGACGTTCTCCGCAGCCGGGCCCACCCATGAGGGCTTCATCAAGCCCGACGTGCTGGCACCGGGCGGTCATCTGAAGGGCTGGATGCCGCCGAAGGCGCACATCCCGCGGACCTACCCGCAGTTCCACGATGCGGACGAGGAGTATTTCATGATGTCGGGTACATCACAGGCGGCTGCCGTGGTGAGCGGTATCGTGGCGCTGATGCTCCAGGTCGATCCGGCCCTCCAGCCCGACGACGTGAAGTGCCGGTTGGTGTCTACCGCGCGACCGGCGGTGACGGCGGACGGTCAGGCCGCTTACACGGTGTTTCAGCAGGGCGCTGGGCTCGTTTCGGCCGAGGATGCGGTCTATGGATCGGCCCGTGGCTGCGCCAACCGCGGCCTCAACGTCGATCACGATCTCGCTGGCACTGCCCGTTACCGGGGCCCTGCGGGGCGCAATGCCGATGGCCACTACTACGTGATGGCCGCGGACGGCTCGCCGATCGACGGCTCGGGCCTGCTGTGGAGCAACGGACTGCTGTGGAGCAACGGATTGCTGTGGAGCGACGGACTGCTGTGGAGCGACGGCCTCTTGTGGAGCAACAGCTACCTGTGGAGCGACGGCCTGCTGTGGAGCAACGGTCTGTTGTGGAGCAACGGTCTGTTGTGGAGCAACGGTCTGTTGTGGAGCAACCGCACGATGGATCTGAGCACGCGCACCGCGGCAATCAACGTCTGGGTCGACCAGGAATAACATTGCCTGGCTCGGGTAGCCACTGGGTCGGCCGCTTTGCGGTGCTGCTCACATTGATCTTCGCGGTGCCTTGCCATGCCGCCGGGCAACCCATGTTCTTCCGCCACATCACCGCCCAGGACGGCCTGTCGCAGAACACCGTGACGGCGATCCATCAGGATTCGTTGGGGTTCATGTGGTTTGCCACGGAGAACGGCCTCAACCGCTACGACGGCTACCAGATCATCCGCTATCACCGCGACCGCGCCTCGGCAGGTGGTCTCCCCAGCGATTTCATCTGGCAGATTGCTGAGGACGCGGACGGCGATCTGTGGCTCGCAACCGTCGGCGGCGGGTTGGTGCGCTGGGATCGGAGCAAGGACTCCTTCAGGAGCTATCGCAATCGCGCTGGGGATGCCGCCGACATCGGCGACGATTTCGTGCGCGCGGTGATCGTTGCCAGTGACGGTCGGGTCTGGGCCGGTACGAGCGATTCCGGTGTGAGCGTTCTCGATCCTCAATCGGGCAGTGTGACCCGCTATCGCGCGAGCCCCGATGACCCGAAGACACTCTCCAACGACAGTGTGTTCTCGCTCCTGGAAGATCGCGCCGGGTTGATCTGGATCGGCACCGATCACGGCCTCAACCGGCTCAATCCGAAGTCGGGTGAAATGACCCGGTTCTTCCATGACCGGGATGACCGCGGCAGCCTGAGTCACGACCGCATCCGGTCGCTCTACCAGGACAGCAACGGCAGCCTCTGGGTGGGCACGTACGCTGGCGGCGTCAACCGCCTGAGCCGCGAAGGAGAGCGCTTCCGTCGCTATCAGCACGACGCGAATCCGGGCAGCCTGTCGAACGATCATGTACGTGCCGTGCTGGAAGATGCCGACGGCCGGCTTTGGGTCGGCACGGCAAACGGCCTGGATCTGCTCGACCGCGCTACGCAACGGTTCACACGCTATCGCGTGGAAGGCACCGCCGAAGGGCTTACGGACAGCTACGTGATGTCGCTGTATCAGGATCGTGGTGGTGTGCTCTGGGTGGGCACCCGCGCGGGTGGCATCAACACCTGGAACCCACGCAGTTGGGCCTTCGGCCACTTCCGGGAGGAATGGCTGAAGGGCACGAGCGTCACCTCGTTCGCAGGATCGGAGGGCTCGCTGTGGGTGGGTACTTTCGATCGCGGTCTCGTTCGACTTCTCGGTGCGACGATACGTCGCTACGGCAAACCCAAGATCAGTGATCATCGCGTGATGTCGCTGCTGTTGGATCGGCGCGGCTTTCTATGGATTGGCACCATGGACGGAGGCCTCAACCGTTTGGATCCGGTCACCGACGAAGTGACCGTTTATCGGCGTGACCCGTCGAACCGGAACAGCATTGGTGCGGACGGCGTGATGAGCCTGTACGAGGATCATCGTGGACGCATCTGGGTGGGAACCTACGGCGGAGGCCTCAGTGTGTTCGATCCGCGCAGCGGGTCGTGGCAGCGGTTCGAGCACGACCCGACCAATCCGCGCAGTATCAGCAGTCAGCGCGTGGCAGTCGTCATCGAAGATCCGTCGCACGCGATCTGGGTTGGAACCGACGCAGGGCTCAATCGGCTCGATGAGGGCACGGGGGAGTTCGAAGTGTACCGCCACGACGCGAATCGCATGGACAGCATCGGTGCCGACTCCGTTTACGCGCTGCACATCGATTCGACGGGTACGCTGTGGGTTGGTACCGCCGGCGGCGGCGTCGACCGAGTTTCCCGAAACGATGCCGATGGAGAAGTCGGCTTCGACAATTACTCGCAGAACATGGGGCTGCCGAGCAATGTCGTGTACGGCATCAAGTCCGATGCCGACGGCCGTCTGTGGCTATCGACGAGCAATGGACTGTCGCGTCTCGATCCGCGTACGGGCGAGGTGAGGACCTATCACAAGGCCCATGGCATTCAGGCGGAGGACTTCAACTTCGGCGCGCATCATCAGAGCCCGGACGGAACCATCTTCTTCGGCGGTGCGAACGGCTACAACGCGTTCAGCCCGGAACAGCTGATCGCCAACACGCCGCCGCCGCAGGTTGCGCTGACGGCGGTGGAACTCATGAATCGACCGGCGGATCTCGGCGTACCGTACGCAGTGGCCGACACCGTCGCAGTCGCCTACGGCGACGACGTCGTGTCGTTTCGATTCGCCGCACTCGACTACACGGCGCCGTCGGAAAATCGATACATGTACAAGCTGGAAGGCTTCGATGGCGAATGGATCGATGCGGGTCCCGTGAACCGGGCAACCTACACGAACCTCGATGGCGGCAACTACACGCTGCGCGTCAAGGCGGCCAACAGCGACGGCGTATGGAACGAGTCGGGGCTCGCGGTGGCGGTCGCCGTGGCGCCTGCGCCGTGGCAAACCGCGTGGGCCCGCGCTGGTTACGTGCTGCTCCTGATTGCCTCCGTAGCGGCGATCGCCGTAGTCGCCAACGCGCGGCGCCGCAGCAAGCGTGCGCATCAGGCGCAGCTCAATCAACTCGCCTACTACGATGCGGTCACTTCCATTCCGAACCGTCACTATGTCATGCGCGAACTGGCGACGGCGATCGAACAGGCGCGCAACGCCAAGGAAATGCTGGCGCTGGTATACATCGATCTCGATCAGTTCAAACGCATCAACGACACTCTCGGTCATGCAGCGGGCGATGCGTTCCTGAAGCTCGTCGCCGATCGGCTGACGCTCGTGCTCGCGGAAGCGAGATCGCGTTACGCCGCCACCGGACGCGATATGACGCTCGAGCTGGCCCGGATGGGCGGGGATGAGTTCGTGGTCATTGTCACAGGCGTGAGCGATGACAGTGAGGCGATCGAGCTCGCGGAATCGGTGCGGGGGGCATTGGCCAGTCCTCTGCGCTATCAGCGGCACGACCTCGTGGTGACGCCGAGCATCGGCGTGTCGCTCTTCCCGCGCGATGGTGACGAACTCAACACGCTGCTGCGCAATGCGGATACCGCGATGTACGAAGCCAAGGAAGGCGGTCGCAATCAGAGCCGCGTCTACTCGGCGATCATGAGCGATCGCGTCGGCGATCGGCTGCAGCTGGAGTCCGATCTCCGCAACGCGCTGCAGCGGCGTGAACTCGAAGTTCACTATCAGGCGAAGGTCGATCTGGAAAGCCTCAATGTGGTGGGTTCCGAAGCGCTGCTGCGCTGGCACCATGCGGAGCGTGGACCGATATCGCCCGGTGTGTTCATCCCGCTCGCGGAGGAATCCGGGCTCATCCTCGACATCGACCGGTATGTCGCCGCAGATGTCGTCAATCAGCTTGCGGCATGGCGCGACGACGACATCCCCATACTTCCGGTGGCGATCAACCTGTCTGGGCGCGAGTTCTCGGGTACCGACGCCGTGCGTGTCCTTCGGCAGATGGCAGACGCCGCGGGCGTGGAACTTTCCTACCTCGATCTCGAAATCACCGAGACCGCCCTGATGCGCAATGCCTCGGATGCCCGTACGACGCTGGCTGCGCTCAAGGCGCTCGGCTTCAAGATCTCAGTCGATGACTTCGGTACCGGTTATTCATCGCTGGGCTATCTCAAACGATTCTCGCTCGATGCCCTCAAGATCGATCGCTCGTTCGTCCGCGACCTGGATCGCAACCCGCAGGACCGCGCGATCTGTCGTGCAATCATCGCCATGGCGCATGGACTCGGCATGCGGGTGATCGCCGAAGGGGTCGAGAACGAGGCACAGCTCGCCGTGCTGCGTGCCGAGGGCTGCGATGAGGCTCAGGGCTTCTACTTCCATCGACCGCAACCGGCGCATCTCTTCGTGGAAACGTTGCGCGAAGCTGCGCTCCTGTGCGCAGCGCCCTGGGCCACGACTGCGCCCCAGGATCGTCGCCTGGGTATCTGAGAGGCGATCAACCCGCGTACAGCAGCACTGCCACGAAGTGGCAGGCGCTACCCGCGACGACGAACAGATGCCAGACGAAGTGCGCATAGCGCAGCCGGCTGTCCAGCAGGAAGAAAGGCACCCCCAGCGTATAGGCCAAACCGCCGGCCAGTAGCCAGGCGAGCCCTGCCGCGGGCAAGAGCGTGAGCATCGGCTCGGCTGCAACCACGACCATCCAGCCCATCGCGAGATAGAGCAACACCGATGCTGTCGCGAAGCGGGCGCCGCCCAGCGCCTTCAACACCACGCCAGCGCAGGCGAGCCCCCAGACGATGCCGAACAACGACCACCCCCAGGAGCCGGCCAGCACGCCCAGCGTAAACGGCGTGTACGTCCCGGCGATCAACAGATAGATGCACGCATGATCGAGCACGCGAAACACCCGCTTGGCCGTTCCCGGCGGCAGTGCGTGATAGACCGACGACGCCAGATACAGAAGTATCAGCGCGACGCCAAACACCGCGGCTCCGGCGACGCCAGCGGCCCCCAGTTCGCGATCGATCGCATTGACGATCAGGACGGGCAGGGCCGCTACCGACAGAATCAGGGCGCCGCCGTGACTCGTGGCGTTGGCGATCTCCTCACCGAGCGAGGGCGAGTGGTGTGAAACCGAGGAATTGGACATGGCGGTGTTCCTTGGCGCGGGTCAGCGTGGTGCGATGCGGCAGGTGGGGCCGAACCCCGCTATCTTAACCCTCCCTGAGTGGCTGCGGCCGCGACAGATTCTGCGCAGCGGGGCCCTCACCTCGCGGGGCGAGTTTCTGCCGAGGACATCGCATTGCCGCGTGGGCCCGTTTTCGGGGACACTGCCGATGCAAGCTGCGTTACCGGGAGAAGCCATGGATGCGTTCAATCTACGGTGGCCGGGGGGTGACGCCACGCTGCACACCGACGGTGTGCGCTGTCGCATCGTGTGGCGCGCCGAGAACGGTATGGGTGGGGCGATCGAGAACACGGATCTCGCGAAACGTCGCGTGGCCGGGGGCCTTGCGTACGCCCCTTCGCTGACTGACGAGTTGCGTGAGCGAGGTTACGCCGACCTCGCTGGCGAAATCGAAGGACTCGCCGGTGAGTTACCGAAACCCGCGCCGGTGGTGCAGGCGGTGTCGCCGGCCAAGCGCATCGACCGCTGGCTGTCGAATCTCACGGGATCGGCGACCTTCGAGAGCTGCGGCACCCGCCGCGCGCTCAAGTGGCATCACGGCAAGACCTGGCCGGAGTCGCTGGCACTCAAGCCGCCCGGCAAAACCGGCAAGAAGGAATGGGTGATCAAAGTGAGCGACGGCTCGCCCCGGTATTTTGCGGCGGAAGAATTCGCTGGCGTATGCGCGTGTCTGGCCGGCATCGAAGCCTTCGCCGAGCCAGCGTTTTTCGATGCGTTCTTCGAAGGCGCCAAAGCGCTGCGGCACAAGGAAGTTGCCGAGGCGCGCGATGCGTGGCTGGCAACGGCCAGCGACTGAGCTCTTTCCGGATTGGTTTTCCGAATTGGACACCCTTTCCGAATTGGACACCCATCCCGTTCCTCTTCTGCTTTCCGAATGGTTCCGAATTGGACACCCATCCTGTTCCTCATTTTGGCACCCCGTGGACACCCACCTCTCGATGCCAATGGCGTACACATTCTGCGGCGGGTTACTGGCACGACCATTCGTGTGTTCGCGCAATGCTCGTGGCTATGGGCTATCCGCGCGGCTATACGGTCGATCCCAATGTGCCAGGCTTCTATCACTGCGTGAGCCGTTGCGTCCGACGCGCCTGGCTCTGTGGTGAGGATCCCGTCTCGGGCCGCAACTTCGATCATCGGCGGGACTGGGTCGAAGCGCGGCTGGTTGATCTCGCGGAGAGCTTTGCGGTTGGCCTGTACGCCTGGGCCGTGATGAGCAATCACACGCACGTCGTACTGCGGATTGATCCGAGAATGCCGCAGACCTGGTCAGACGAGGAGGTGGCAGTTCGCTGGGTGCGGCTGACTCGGACCCTCGTTTCGAAACGGGACTACGACGTCGACCGGCGAACCCGCACGCTGCTCGAGCAACCGAAGCAGCTGGAGGAGGTCCGGACCCGGCTCGGCAGCTTGAGTTGGTTCATGCGGTTCTTGAACGAATGCATTGCGCGACAGGCGAATGCCGAGGACGAGTGTACGGGACGGTTCTGGGAAGGGCGCTTCAAGTGCCAGGTCTTGCTCGATGAGCAGGCGGTACTGGCGTGTATGGCCTATGTCGATCTAAACCCGATTCGGGCGGGACTTGCCGATGACCTCATGGGCAGTGATTTCACCACCATCCAACGTCGGCTGCGGCGCATCGAACGGAAGCCCGACCATGCCGATACGCGGTTGGCCGCGATGGCAGGCCAGCGAGCGGTCGCGGCCCCCGATATAACGGTCAGAGCGTACGTCGAACTGGTCGAGTGGACCGGTCGGATCAGCCGGCCGGATAAGCGCGGCGCGATCGACGTGAAGACGCCCAGTGCACTCGACCGCATTCGCGGCTCACCAGACTGGTGGCGCGGCTGCGTCCTGAGCATCGAAGCGGTGTTCCGCTCGGCTGTGGGCACACCCACTTCGCTTCGCGCGCATGCAGCTGCGACAGGCCGACGTTACCTCCGAGGCCTCCAAGCCGCCTAGCTACGCGAGACCCCGCCGATTCATTCGAGATTCTTGGGTATTGGCGATACGTCAGATCGCATGTGGCGCGTGTCCACGCGTTGCGCGACAAGTTGGGTCAGGTGGCTGTCCACGATTTGCGTGACGCGGGTGATGGGTGGCTGTCCACGAGTTGGGTGGCTGTCCACGAGTTGCGGACGAGTTGCGCGTCGCCCCGGGTGGGTGTCCACGCGTCGGTCGACAAGTTGGGTCAGGTGGCTGTCCACGATTTGACGAATTGGCTCACGAATTGGCTGTCCACGAATTGGCGCACGAGTTGGGCTTGAGTTGGGTGGCTGTCCACGATTTGGACGGGTGGCTGTCCACGAGTTGGGCTGATTTGGACGGGTGGCTGTCCACGAGTTGGGGTGCCTTCACCCGCCCGTGAACTTCGGCGGCCGTTTCTCGGCAAACGATGCAACACCTTCGCGAAAGTCGTTCGATCGGAACAGGTTCAGCACACTCATCAGCACGTGGTGGGAGTGGCTTTCGAAGTCCTGGGTGAGGCCGTGTCGAAACAAGCGCTTGATCTCGGCGATCGCGAGTGGCGCGTTGCCCGCGATCTTTTCGGCCCAAACGGTCGCGGTGTCCGTGAGCTCCGCTGCGGGCACGCATTTGTTCGCAAGCCCGTACGCCACCGACTGCTCGGCGTTCAGCGTGTCGCCGAGCATCGCGACCTCGCACGCCTTCGCCCATCCCAAGAGCCGCGGCAGGTACCAGGTGCCGCCGCTCTCCGGCACCACGCCCATCTTCGCGAAGCCGGGCATCAGAATCGCGCGGTCGGACATCAGCCGCATGTCGCAGCCGAGTGCCAGGTCGAGTCCGTAGCCGGCGGCCGCGCCGTTGATCACGCCGATCACCGGCGTGTCCATGCGCTGCAAGGTCACGGTGCAGATTTCGCGGGTGGAATAGTGGCGTGCGCCGGCGCTCGCAAGGCCAGCACCACCAATCCCCTGACCGGCAGCGGCCTGCTTGAGATCGAGTCCGGCGCAGAACGCGCGTCCGGCACCGGTGAGCGCGACCACGCGTACCGAAGGGTCGTCGTCGGCCGCTTTCAGCGCATCGTTGAGCTGCATGAGCATCGTGCCCGTGATCGCGTTCATGGCTTCCGGCCGGTTCAAGGTGATCCAGCGCACGGCGCCGCGATCTTCGATCAATACTTCCGCTGCGTGCACGAGCTACTCCTAGCGCTTTTGTATGAGCAGGCTGCCGATCGAGTAACCGGCGCCAAAAGAGCAGATCACCCCATAGTCGCCCGCGACGAGATCCTCGTGGTGACGGGCGAAGGCGATGATGGAACCGGCCGAGGCCGTGTTCGCATAGCTGTCGAGTTCCGTCGGTGCTTCGTCGGGTGTCGCGTCGCGGCCGAACAAGCGGCGTACGATGAGCTGGTTCATGTTGATGTTGGCCTGGTGCAGCCACCAGCGCCGAATCTGGCTGACTTCGATGCCGCAGGACTTCGCCTGTTCTTCGAGGTGCGCCGCTGCCATCGGACACACTTCCTTGAACACCGAGCGGCCGTTCTGATGGAACAACCGCGCATCGGAGAACGGATCGCCGCCTTCGGCGCGGGCGAGGTAGCCGAAGTTCGAGCGGATGTTGTTCGAATACACGGTCTTCGCCCGGCTGCCGAGCACCCGATAGGCGTATCTGCCACGGGCGCCCTCCTCCGCCTCCACCACCATGGCGGTC
>JBFKCZ010000032.1:0-11744 GCA_041620035.1 Pseudomonadales bacterium | reverse complement strand
GTGCATACGGGCGATTCGATCACTGTGGCCCCGGCGCTGACGTTGACCGATAAGGAATACCAGATCATGCGCAATGGCTCTATCGCCGTGCTGCGCGAGATCGGGGTGGAAACCGGCGGCTCGAACGTGCAGTTCGCGATCAATCCCGCCGACGGTCGCATGGTCGTCATCGAGATGAACCCGCGCGTGTCGCGATCGTCTGCGCTCGCGTCGAAAGCGACGGGATTTCCCATCGCAAAAGTCGCGGCGAAGCTCGCGGTGGGTTACACGCTGGATGAGCTCAGCAACGACATCACCGGTGTGACCCCCGCATCGTTCGAACCCTCGATCGACTATGTCGTCACGAAGATTCCACGATTCACCTTCGAGAAGTTCGCGAACGTCGACACTCGCCTCACTACGCAGATGAAGTCGGTGGGTGAAGTGATGGCGATCGGACGCACGTTTCAGGAGTCTCTGCACAAAGCGCTGCGGGGCCTGGAAACCGGCAAGAGCGGTCTCGATCCGATCATGACCGTGACGACCAAGGACGATCGCAACGTACTGATCAAGGAACTCAGGAGCGCAGGCGCCGAGCGCATCTGGTACGTCGGAGATGCGTTCCGCGCCGGGTTCAGCCTGGCGGAGCTGGTCGAGCTGACCGCCATCGATCCGTGGTTCCTGGTGCAGATCGAAGACCTGATCAAGGAAGAAGCCGCGCTCGATGGTGTCGCGTTCGATGGGCTCGATGTCGACGCGGTGCGTCGATTGAAGCGCAAGGGATTCTCCGACGCACGCATCGCCAAGCTGACCGGGTCCACCGAAGCGGATGTGCGCGAGCGTCGCAAGGCCCTCGGTGTCGTGCCGGTGTACAAACGTGTCGATACCTGTGCAGCCGAGTTTCCGTCGGCGACGGCCTACATGTATTCCACCTACGAGGAGGAGTGCGAGTCGGCGCCGTCGGATCGAAGCAAGATCATGGTGCTGGGCGGCGGACCGA
Organism: Pseudomonadales bacterium; assembly: GCA_041620035.1. Classification (GTDB taxonomy): domain Bacteria; phylum Pseudomonadota; class Gammaproteobacteria; order Pseudomonadales; family Azotimanducaceae; genus SZUA-521. The sequence goes on along the minus strand of JBFKCZ010000032.1, from coordinate 10,765 downwards.
ATCGGATCGGTCAGGGCATCGAGTTCGACTACTGCTGCGTGCACGCGGCGCTCGCAATGCGCGCCGATGGTTATGAAACCATCATGGTGAACTGCAATCCCGAGACGGTTTCCACGGATTACGACACGTCCGATCGCCTGTACTTCGAGCCGGTGACGCTCGAGGACGTGCTGGCGATCGTCGACGTCGAAAAGCCGCGCGGCGTCATCGTTCAGTTCGGCGGGCAGACGCCGCTCAAACTGGTCGAAGACCTCGAAGCCGCCGGCGTACCGATCATCGGCACCACCGCCGATGCGATCGACCGCGCCGAGGATCGGCAGCGGTTTCAGCAGATGATCAACAAACTCGGTCTGCGGCAGCCGAAGAACGAAACCATCATGAGTGTCGAGCAGGCCGCCGCGGCAGCCGAGTCCATCGGTTTTCCGATGGTGGTGCGCCCGTCCTATGTACTCGGTGGCCGCGCGATGGAGATCGTCCACAGCCAGGCCGACCTCGAGCGGTATCTGAAGAACGCCTTCGAAGTGTCGAATTCCTCACCCGTTCTGCTCGATCACTTCCTCGATCAGGCCGTGGAAGTCGACGTCGATGCGGTCTGCGACGGCAAGCAGGTCGTGATCGGCGCCATCATGCAACACATCGAACAGGCCGGCGTGCACTCCGGCGACTCGGCGTGCTCGTTGCCGCCGTTCGATCTGCCCGTTGCGATTCAGGACGAGATCCGGCGCCAGGTGCGTGCCATGGCCGTAGAGCTGAACGTCATCGGGCTGATGAATGTGCAGATGGCCGTGCAGGAGAACGACATTTACGTGCTCGAGGTGAACCCTCGCGCGTCGCGTACGGTGCCGTTCGTATCGAAGTGCATCGGAGTATCGCTCGCCAAGGTGGCCGCGCGCGCCATGGCAGGGACATCGCTGGAAGAACAGGGTTTCACGCGGGAGATCATTCCGCCTTACTTCAGCGTGAAGGAGTCGGTGTTTCCGTTCAGCAAGTTCCCGGGTGTCGACCCCATTCTCGGGCCGGAGATGAAGTCGACCGGCGAAGTGATGGGTGTGGGCGATACCTTCGCCGAGGCGTTCTCGAAAGCGTCGGTCGGTGCCGGAGAGAAACTACCTAGAGGCGGGCGCGCGTTCCTGTCGGTCAAGAAGTCTGACAAGACCGGAGTCGTTCGCATGGCGCGCGCGCTGAACGAACTCGGCTTCGAATTGCTCGCTACGCGTGGAACCGCGCGCGTTCTAACGGAAGCAGGCTTGAGCGCCACGCACGTAAACAAGGTTACTGAGGGGCGACCCGACATCGCCGACCTCCTGAAGAACGAAAAGGTCGATCTGATCGTCAATACCACGGAGGGGCGGCAAGCGATCGCCGATTCCGCGGTGATCCGCCGGCTCGCGCTGCTGAAGAAGGTCTGCTACACCACCACGCTCGCTGGCGGCGAGGCGTTTTGTACTGCGATTCGCTTCGGCCGCAGCAGTGAAGTTCGACGGCTGCAGGACTTGCATGCGAGGATCGGAACATGAAAGTTCCCATGACCCTCGAAGGCGCCGAGAAACTGCGCGAAGAACTGCAGCATCTGAAGAGCGTGGTTCGACCGCAGATCATCGAGGCCATCTCGTCGGCGCGCGAGCACGGCGATCTCAAGGAGAACGCGGAGTATCACGCCGCCAAGGAGCAACAGGGCTTCACCGAGGGCCGAATCAAGGAGATCGAAGGCAAGCTGGCCGATGCGCAGGTCATCGACGTCACGAAGATTCGTCACACCGGTAAGGTGATCTTTGGCACGACGGTAACGTTGCTCGACGTCGCGTCCGGCGAGACGAAGCGCTACAAGATCGTCGGCGAGGACGAAGCCGATCTCAAAGTGAACAAGATTTCCGTGATGTCGCCTATCGCACGATCACTGGTCGGCAAGTCGGAAGGCGACACCGTTGTCGTCAAGACTCCCAATGGCGATCAGGAATACGAGATCGGCGACGTCGAGCACATCTAGCTCGAGCTATCGACCGAACCTCGCCAGATTCGACAGCTTCGGTTCTGCCTGCGGATTGGGCTTGAACAGTACCCAGGTCTTGCCGACAGTGTGGACCACGTCGGCTCCGCACTCCGTGGCGAGTTGCGTGCCGATCGATTTGCGTTCGACGCGGTCGTCGACGTTGATCTTCACCTTGATGAGTTCGTGATCGGCCAGCGCCCGGGCCGTTTCGTCCACTACCGCGGGCGAAGCGCCGTTGTTGGCCACAATGACCACCGGCGCGAGATGATGTGCAATCTGGCGAAGACGACGTTTGTCTTTGGCATCCAACATGCCGCGAGTATAAGGGGCCCACGATTGGCCAAGCGATCGAAATCCTCGGGCAGGTGGCTCGACCGCCAGCGTCGTGATCCCTACGTACGCAAAGCGGCGCAGGAGAATCTCGGATCCCGCGCTCACTTCAAGCTCGCCCAGCTCGATGAACGGTTCCGGCTGCTGCAGCGTGACGCGGTGGTGGTGGAACTCGGCGCGGCACCCGGCGGCTGGACGCGTTATCTCGCCCCGCGAGTTGCGCGCGTCGTTGCGATCGACCTCCTGCCCATACCGGAAATTGCCGCAAACGTGGTTTCGGCGCAGCTCGACATCCATGCGCCGGACTTCGACGCGGCGCTGCGGGGTCTGCTGGGGGCGGACAGTGTCGATGTGGTGCTGTCGGACATGGCGCCCAACCTCAGTGGTGTGAAGGTGGCGGATCAGGCCGCGGCGATGGCGTTGGTGGAGCTCGCCACACTGACCGCGCACCAGTTCTTGAGCCGCGGCGGTGCTCTCGTGGTCAAGATGTTCCAGGGCGAAGGTGTGGACGGCTGGATTCGGGATCGGCGCCGGGAGTTCGAACGCGTGGTGCTGGCGAAACCGGACGCCTCGCGCAGCGGATCGCGCGAGGTGTATGGCGTTGCCATGCAGTTGAAGGAACCCGCACCAAACACCTATTGACCCGGGATCAGCTCACAGCTTTTAGGATGCCTCGACTTGCAATGCTGGGAGGCCGCATGACGAGCACGCAACACGACGCTGCCCGCGCGCATCATGGACATCACCATGACGACCGGCCGGACGGGGCCTCGGCCGCGCCAGGCGCGATCGATCCCGTCTGCGGCATGACGGTCGACCCCGCAACGGCGCGAAGCCACGCCCACGCCGGCCAGATCTACTACTTCTGCAGTGCGGGTTGCCAGCGCAAGTTCGCGGCTGCCCCGGATGAGTACCTGCAACCGAAGCCTGCGCAGTCGCCGGCGCCGGCGGGGGCGATCTATACGTGCCCGATGCACCCGGAGGTCCGCCAGGTGGGGCCCGGGTCCTGTCCGAAGTGCGGCATGGCGCTGGAGCCGGCGGCACCTTCGCTCGATGACGGGGAAGACCCGGAACTCACCGACATGACCCGCCGCTTCTGGGTCAGTCTGGTGCTGAGCCTGCCGGTGTTTGCGATCAGCATGGGTGACCTCGTTCCCGCGTTCGATCTGAGCGCGCGGCTCGGTCACGCGACCTCCGCGTGGCTGCAATTCGCACTCGCGGCCCCCGTCGTGCTGTGGGGCGGTTGGCCGTTCTTCGTGCGTGGTGCCCAATCGGTCGTCAACCGCAGCCTCAACATGTTCTCGCTGATTGTCTTGGGCGTGGGTGCGGCGTTCCTGTTCAGTGTCGTCGCGGTGCTCGTGCCGGACGTCTTGCCGGATTCCTTTCGCATGGCCAACGGCATGCCGCCGCTCTACTTCGAAGCGGCGGCGGTCATCGTGACACTGGTGCTGCTGGGCCAGGTGCTCGAGTTGCGCGCACGGTCGCAGACGTCGAGCGCGATCCGCGCGCTCCTGGAACTCGCGCCGAAGATCGCCCATCGCCTCGATGCGAGCGACAACGAATCCGACATCGACCTGGCTGAGGTGGCAGAAGGGGATCGCCTGCGCGTGCGACCCGGCGAAAAGATTCCCGTCGATGGCGTGGTGCTCGGTGGCGACAGTCACGTCGATGAATCGATGCTTACCGGCGAGCCCGATCCCGTACGCAAGATCACCGATGCGAAGGTGACGGGCGGTACGCTCAATGGCTCCGGCAGTCTCGTCATTCGCGCCGAACGCGTGGGCAGCGCTACGCTGCTGTCGCAGATCGTGCAGATGGTTGCCGAAGCGCAGCGTTCGCGCGCGCCGGTGCAGCGGCTCGTCGATCAGGTATCGGCCTGGTTCGTGCCCGCGGTGGTGCTGTCCGCCGTGCTCGCAGCAACGGTATGGGCGATGTGGGGACCGCCCCCGACGCTCGCGCACGCCCTCGTGGTTGCGGTCTCGGTCTTGATCATCGCGTGTCCGTGTGCGCTCGGCCTCGCCACTCCGATGTCGATCATGGTCGGCGTGGGTCGCGGTGCGCAGGAAGGCGTGCTGATCAAGGATGCGGCTGCGCTGGAGACACTCGAACGGATCGACACGCTCGTCGTCGACAAGACCGGCACGCTCACGGAAGGAAAGCCGAGCCTGCGTGCGGTGGTGCCCGTGGCAGATCTGCCGGAGCGTGATCTTTTGCGCATTGCGGCCGCACTCGAGTCTTCGAGCGAACATCCCTTGGCACGCGCCATTGTCGACGGTGCGAAGTCGCGTGATGTGGGCGATCTGCCGCCAACGAGCGGATTCGCGTCGGACCCGGGCCTCGGCGTCTGGGGCAAGGTGGACGGCGCTGACGTGCTCGTTGGCAATTCGCGCCTGATGGAACGAGACGGCGTCGTCGTGTCTGACATGCAGGCGCAGGCAGAGCGCTACCGCGCACAAGGCCAGACCACCGTGTTCGTCGCGATCAACGGCAATGCCGCTGGCCTTCTGTGCGTTGCCGATGCGATCAAAGCCACAACCCCGGAGGCGGTGGCGGCACTCCACGCCGAAGGTATACGCATCATCATGCTGACCGGTGACAACGAACGCACGGCGCGGTCCGTCGCTGACGAACTCAATATCGATGAGCTGGTGGCGGACGTGCTGCCTGCTGACAAAGCCTCGGTCGTGAAACGACTGCAGGCGGAAGGGCGCGTGGTAGCGATGGCCGGCGACGGTGTAAACGACGCGCCTGCGTTGGCTCAGGCTCACGTCGGCATCGCGATGGGGACGGGAACCGACGTCGCAATGCAGACGGCAGGTGCCACGCTGCTCAAGGGCGATCTTCGCGGCATCGCCAAAGCGGTGACCCTGTCGCGTCGGACGATGCGCAACATCCGTCAGAACCTGTTCTTCGCGTTCATATACAACGCGCTTGGAATTCCGGTCGCGGCAGGGGTGCTGTACCCGTTCTTCGGCGTGTTGTTGTCGCCAATGATTGCGAGCGCCGCGATGAGTCTCAGCTCGGTTTCGGTGATCGCCAATGCGTTGCGGTTGAGAAGTGTGAGCCTGTCTGGGCAGGGTCGCTGATGCGTGCGTTCTTGGAAGGTAAAGGAGAGCGTTCGGCGACACGGCGATGAACGATTGGGTGTTCGGCCACGATCCGGTGCCGCGTCTGCTGGCGGGCACTCTCGTGTTTGTCGTCATGGCGGTCTGGGAACTGCTGGCTCCCCGGCGCGTGGCGACTCACAGGAGGTACACGCGCTGGCCTGCCAATCTCGGCATCTTCGCTGCCGGCGTCATATCGGTACGCGTTCTGGTTCCGATGCTGCCCGTGGGCGCCGCGCTCTGGGCCGAAACGCATCGTTGGGGCTTGCTCAACTTGGTCGCGTGGCCAGGCGGAGTCGAGTTCGTCCTCGCGTTCGTCGCGCTCGACGTCGCGATCTACCTGCAGCATCGGGCCTTTCATGCGGTGCCAATCCTATGGCGGGTGCACCGCATGCATCACGCCGATCTCGAGTTCGATGTGACGACGGGTCTTCGATTTCACCCGTTCGAGATCGTGCTCTCTACGGTCTGGAAGCTCGCCGTGGTAACCGTAGTCGGGGCACCGGTGATTGCGGTGCTCGCTTTCGAGGTGCTTCTCAATGCCGCGTCGCAGTTCAACCACGGCAACGTTGCAATACCGCGATGGCTAGACGCAGTGTTGCGTACCTTGGTAGTGACGCCAGACATGCACCGTGTCCACCACTCCGTGGAAGACGACGAGCAGAATCGCAACTTCGGCTTCACTCTCTCGTGGTGGGATCATCTCTTCGGTACCTACCGCGAGGCGCCGAGAGGCGGGCATACAGGGATGTTGCTCGGTGTGAAAGGCTTTCGCGACACGAAGGAACTGCGTCTCGACCGCTTGCTGGTGCAACCGTTCCGCGCAGCTTCGAGTTGAGTGAGCATGCGCGGCGTGAAGCCGGCGGACTTCGGTGTTCCGGGTTGGTACCGTGCGGGTGACCGCCAAGCAGCTCGCGCTGGCGGCTTAGCCCCTAAACCAACGTAAAGCCGGCCTCGCGGAGCGGCATTGAGCGGATCCGCTCGCCAGTGGCTGCGAAGATCGCATTCGTCACGGCTGGGGCGAGCGGTGGCAGCGCCGGTTCGCCGAGCCCGGTCGACGGGTTGTCGCTTTCGATGAAGTGCACCTCGACGACCGGTGTCGCGCCGATGCGCATCACCGAATAATCATGAAAGTTGTCCTGCTGAATCGCGCCGCGCTTCATGGTGATCTGCTGCAATGCCATCGTGCTCAGGCCGTCGATCACCGAGCCCTGCACCTGACTCAGCGCACCGCTTACGTTGATGATCGGCCCCACGTCCACCGCGACGGTGACTTTGTTGACGCGGAAGTTGCGCTTCGCATCGACCGACACCTCTGCCACTTCGGCAATGTGAGCGGCGTGGCAGAAGTAGAACGCAAGACCGAGCCCGGTACCCGACGGTAACGTTCTGCCCCAGCCGGCCTTCTCTGCGGCGAGCTTGATCACGTCGATAGCCCGGCCGGTGTTCAGCGCGTTGACGTCACCCTCTTTGATCCAGCGGCGCTCGCCCAGGAGCTCCAGCAGAAACTCCAGGTGATCGCGACCCGCCAGGTGTGCGAGTTCGTGGATGAAGCTCTGCTCCACGAATGCGTTGCTGTTCGAACCCGGCGCGCGCCACGGCCCGCAGGCCGTGTCGATCTCTTTCATGGTCTGCTTCACGCGTGCATTCGGCAGCGCCACCATGGTCAGCTCGTTACCCCTCAAGCCCGACCCGATCACCGGTTTACCTTCGTGCTGGAAACCGATGTAGTGCTGCTCGAGGGCGGCGAGCCTGCCCGCGGGATCGATCGCGCCTTTCATGTTCTCGAAGCCGCCGACCCGGAAGAAGTCGTTGTGGATGTCGTCGGTGCGAGTCCACGTGAGCTTCACCGGCGCGCCGGTTCGATGGGAGATCGCCATCGCCTCGGTGGCGAAGTCGTGAATGGCGCGCCGCCCGAAGCCACCGCCCATCCGCAGGGGATTGACCTTGACCTGATCGGGCTCGAGCCCGAAGAGATTCTTCGCGATGTCCTTCACCTGGCCCGGGAACTGGCTGCCGAACCAGATCTCCAGCGAGTCCGGCGCGCCGGCGCGGCCCTTCCGATAGTCCGCCGTGCAGTTCATCGGCTCCATACAGATGTGCGCGACGTAAGGAAACTGGTAGAAGCTCTCAATCACCCGGTTGTTGGGATCGGCGAACGCGGCATCCACGGCAGGGCTGTCGAGCCGCACTTGACCACTGCCCTCGCGGGCGACCCGCTCGCCCCACGCAACCTTCTCCGCCCAGTCGTCGGTGGACGCCTCGCTTTCGTCCCATTCGACCTCGAGCTTGTTCTTCGCATCCATCACCGACCACGTGTCGTCGCCGACGATCGCAACGCCGCCGTGGAGCACCGCGAGCCCGTCGAGAAACGCCATGGTCGTCTTTCCCGCGCGCTCGTCCGGCGCAAGGATGAACGCATCGGTGATACCAGGCAGCTTGCGGATGGCCGACTCGTTGAAGCGCAGTGCCCGCCCGCCGGGCCGCGGGCAACGTGCGTACGAGGCGTACTTCATACCGGGTACGTCGACGTCGATGCCGAACTGACCGACACCGGTTGCGATGGCCAGGTTGTCCACGCCGCTCACCGACTTGCCGATGATGGTGTAGGCGCGTGGGTCCTTGTAAGACAGCGTTTCCGGATCGGGAATCGGTTGTTTCGCGGCGAGCGTCGCGAGTTCGCCGAAGGTGCGACTTTCGCCGGAGCGGCGCACCACGCGGCTGTCGCGCGCCTCGAGTTCCTGGCGCTCGACTTCCATCACCAGCGCGGCAGCGCTGATCAGCATCTCGCGTGCCGAAGCGCCCATGCGCCGCATGGTGCCGTAGTTGCGGGGAATGGACGTGGACCCACCAGCGCCCTGCATGCCGTACTTGGCGGCATCGAGCGGCGCGTTGATCACGCGCACATCTTCCCAACGGGCACCCATCTCCTCGGCGATGATCATCGGCAGCGTGGTCTTCACCCCTTGCCCCATCTCCGGAACACTCGAGTAGATGGTGATCTGGCCGTTGGCGTCGATCGTGACGTAGGCATTCAGGTCCTTCGACTCGACTAGCAGACCATCCTCGGCGGCGAGGACGCGCGCGGGCAGGGTGGCCTCGAGCAGGAACCCACCGCCTGCGATCGCGGAGACTTTCAGCAGGCTGCGTCGACTCAGCTTGGCGATGCTCATCCTCGCGTCCCCCCGACGGCGTTGTCGGCGGCGGCGTGAATGGCCTCGCGGATGCGGATGTAGGTGCCGCACCGACAGTAGTTGCCCGCCATTGCCTGATCGATGTCTTTGTCGGTGGGTCGGGGGTTGCCGGCGAGCAGGGCGGCGGCGGCCATGATCTGACCGGACTGGCAGTACCCGCATTGCGGCACGTCGTGCTCGATCCAGGCGGCCTGCAAAGGTTGCAGGTCACCCTTCTGAGCAAGCCCTTCGATGGTGGTGACGGGACCTGTGACCGCCGACACCGGCAGTACGCACGAGCGCGTCGCAGCGCCGCCCACGTGCACGGTGCAGGCGCCGCACTGCGCGATGCCACAGCCGTACTTCGTGCCGGTCAGCTTCAGCTTGTCGCGCAGCACCCAGAGCAGGGGCATGTCGGGTCTGACGTCCAGCTCGTGCTCGATACCGTTCACCACCAGCTTGTGTTTGCTCACCGCGTTCCCCGAATGTCGCTGTGTTGGCGGGTAGACTAACGCCCATCGGGGAGATTCTCACGACTCGGAGATCGACTCATCCGGATCAATCGCCTCGGAGCGCGTTTGCCCGTTCGGGTGCGAGACGTTCGAAAATCCGTGGACGCGGCCCAAGGAGAACATTGGCGATCAGCGGAATCACAGGAAAACCCGCCATCAGCCACATCGGGGTGTCGAGCAGCAGACACAGCGGGAGCAGCGCCATGTGGCCAGCCATGCCGTAAGCGACGCCTCCGAGTATCAGCCGGAGATCGACGTTCAGCACGCGACGCGCGCGAACGAGATACCACGCAGCACCCGGCAGGAACAGCAGCAAAGACGTTGCAAGACCGGGGTTGTAGTCGAGCAGCATGATCGAGTTGATCGTGTGCATGAGCCCATTTGCGAGGGTGACGCCGGCCGCGGCCATTCCTGCAAAGGGATAGCGTTCACCGCCCCAGATCGCGCAGAGAAAGAACAGGTAAATGCTGGCGGTGTTCATCCGCATGATGTCGCCAGCCGAGAGTGCGATGCCGCGCGTCTCGAACACGTGGGTTTGAAAGTAGAACTCACGACCCAGCAGATCGATGCCATCCACCTCGAAGCCGTGGAACAGGTAGGCGGAGAAGAGCAGCCACGTCCCCGCGGCCATTCGATCACGCCATGCGTCACGTGGCTGCGCCGCAACGAACACCCAAATGCAGGCCGCGGCACCGAGGCTCACCAATGGCCACCGATGCTCGAAGTAGCCTGCGATTACTGGAACCGTGTTGATCGCAACGATCGCGCCGATTGCCACGAGCAGCCAGGTCGGTCGCGGTTGAGAGGCGGGGATCGCTGCCATGCGTCTTGCTCCTGTCTACGGCACCATGAGGTTGGCGAGAAAGTCGGCGTGTGCGTCGATCGCGGTCTGCTGCGTGGGGTCTATTCCCGTCAACTGAGTGCAGGCAGGCGCAACGGCGAAGATCAGAGACGCTGCTCCGGACAACGCGAAGAACGCATGTCCTGCGATGTTCGGGTCGAGACCCCGCACGTTGACCACGCCCTCCCTGATCATGAATTCGAAACGCGGTTTCAAGTGCCGGTCGACCAGCCAACGCATCATGTCGTCCGTGCGATTGCCCGCATCCACCAGGAAGCGAAAGATCTCCGGCTTTGCGGCCACGTAACGCACGACTTCGCGGATGCCGCGACGGGCTCGATCCTTGGCGGGCGACTCCTTCAACGCGTCGAGCACGGCTTCGATGTGCGCCGTGAGTTCGCCGAAGATCGAGTCCGCGGCTGCGTACCAGAGCGATTGCTTGGTCGGAAAGTGGTAAGTCAGCAGTCCTTGCTCGATCCCGACGCGCCTGGCGATCTCTCGCGTGCTGGTCGCATCGAAGCCGTTTTCGGCAAAGGCGCCGACCGCGACATCGACGATGACCTCGCGCCGCGCCGTGCCTCGGCCCTGTTCGCGTTTTCGCGCACTGCCTTTTGCTCGCATGGCGCGATCAGGCCGCGAGCAGGCTGGCGTCGGCCGGCTCGATCCCGAGCTTTTGCCGTACTGTGTCAATCGGTTCTTCGACCACGTCCCAGAAGTTCCAGCCGTCGCCCAGGTCGCGATTCATGACCGAACCTCGCTGCAGCGCATGCAGCACTTCGACCGCGAGGTTCGGTTGCCCGATGCGGCCTGGAAGC
>JBFKCZ010000031.1:0-11785 GCA_041620035.1 Pseudomonadales bacterium | reverse complement strand
GTGGCGAACAGGTGGCTCATCAGCCGATCGGTATCGACCCGGTTCGATCGAGGTACCAGTACCAGCCGTGTCGGCTGCTCGTGATCGGATTCGTCGCGCAGATCCACCAGCATCGGCAACTTCTTTGCCTGCATCTGTGCAGCGATCTGCTCCAGCACGCGCGCCGGAGATGCCTGGTGAGGAAGTGCCGTGATCACGATCTCGCCGTTCTCGATTACGTACAGCGCCCTTGCCTTGATGCTGCCACGACCCTCCTCGTACATGGCCCGGATCTCGGCAGCGGGCGTCACGATGGGCGCTTCGGTCGGGTAATCGGGACCCTTGACGTGGGTCATCAGGTCGGCGGTCGTCGCCTTGGGATTGTCGAGCAGATGAATGCAGGCGCTCGCCACTTCCCTCAAGTTGTGCGGAGGAATGTCCGTCGCCATGCCGACCGCGATGCCGGTACTCCCGTTCAACATCACCACGGGCACGCGCGCCGGCAGCAATGCCGGCTCCGTCATCGTACCGTCGAAGTTGGGAACGAAGTCGACGGTGCCCTGGTCGAGTTCCGACAGCAGCAGATCGGCGAATGCGGACAGGCGCGACTCTGTGTATCTCATCGCGGCGAACGACTTCGGATCGTCCGGTGCGCCCCAGTTGCCCTGACCGTCGACCAGCGGGTACCGGTAGGAGAATGGCTGCGCCATCAGCACCATCGCTTCGTAGCAGGCACTGTCGCCGTGGGGATGGAACTTGCCCAGCACATCGCCAACAGTGCGCGCCGACTTCATGTACTTCGCGGTGGCATCGAGACCCAGTTCCGACATCGCGTAGACGATGCGTCTCTGAACCGGTTTCATGCCATCGCCGATGTGTGGCAGCGCGCGATCGTTGATCACGTACATCGAGTAATCGAGGTACGCTTTCTCCGTATAGGCGTGCAGGGCGATACGTTCGATGTCGCCCGTCTGACTCTCTGAACTCATGGTGCCTCTCGTTGGGTTGGCCCGTTCAACCGATTGAACTGGCCTGATCGCCCTTCTTCTCCAGCCAATCGCGTCGATCGCCGGCACGCTTTTTCGCCAGCAGCAGATCCATCATCGCGATGCTCTCGCTGGGTTTGTCCAGCGTGAGCTGAACGAGCCGTCGCGTATCCGGATCCATCGTCGTTTCGCGCAGCTGAATCGGATTCATCTCACCGAGACCCTTGAAGCGCTGCACGCTCACTGTACCCCGCTTCTTCTCGGCGGCAATGCGATCCAGCACGCCTTCCTTCTCCGACTCGTCGAGCGCGTAGTAGACCTCTTTGCCCACGTCGATCCGGTACAGCGGCGGCATGGCGACGTAGACGTGTCCGGCCCGCACGAGCGGCTCGAAGTGCTTCAGAAACAGTGCGCACAAGAGCGTTGCGATGTGCGCACCGTCGGAGTCCGCATCGGCGAGCACACAGATCTTGTCGTAGCGCAATCCCGACAGGTCGGTGGACGCCGGATCAACACCGATCGCGACCGAGATGTCATGGACTTCCTGCGAGCCGAGAATCTGATTCGACTCCACTTCCCAGGTGTTCAGGATCTTTCCGCGCAACGGCATCACCGCCTGGAACTCGCGGTCGCGCGCCTGTTTCGCGGAGCCGCCTGCAGAATCGCCCTCCACGAGGAAGAGTTCCGCGCGGGTCGCATCCTGTCCGGAGCAGTCCGCGAGCTTCCCGGGCAGGGCGGGGCCAGCAGTGATCTTCTTGCGCTCGACCTTCTTCGCAGCCTGCACGCGCCGCTGCGCGTTTCGGATCGCGATCTCCGCAACCTTCTCACCGTCGGCCGGGTGTTCGTTCAGCCACAGGCTGAAGGCGTCCTTGGCGACACCGCCGATGAACGCAGCACTCTGCCGCGACGAGAGTTTTTCCTTCGTCTGCCCGCTGAACTGCGGCTCGGCGAGCTTGGCCGACAGCACATAGCTGCACTGCGTCCACAGGTCGTCGCCCGTGATCTTGAGACCGCGCGGCAGCAGATTCCTGAACTCGCAGAATTCCTTCAGCGCTTCGGCGAGTCCGCTGCGCAGGCCGTTCACGTGTGTGCCGCCCTGCGGTGTCGGAATCAGGTTGACATAACTTTCGGTGACGAGATCGCCACCGTCGGTCACCCAGAGGAGCGCCCAGTCGACCATCTCCTGATTGCCTTCAGCGCTGTAGCAGAAAGGTGCTGCGGGCACGGTCTTGGCGCCCTCCAGCGTCTGCGTCAGGTAGCCGGCGAGGCCGTCTTCGTAACACCAGTCGTCGCGTTCGCTCTTGCCACCGCGCTCGACCGTGAGGCTCACCTTCAGTCCGGAGCACAACACCGCCTTGGCACGCAGCAGATGCTTCAGTCGCGACACCGACACCTGCTGTGAGTCGAAGTACCGTCCATCCGGCAGGAAGGTGACGCGCGTGCCGGTGTTGCGTTTGCCAACCGTGTCGATGACCTTCAGCTTGCTCGCCGGATCGCCCCCTTCGTAGCGCTGATGAAACACCTCTCCATCGCGCTTGATTTCGACTTCGAGCCAGGTCGACAAGGCGTTCACGACCGATACACCCACACCATGCAGGCCGCCGGAGAAGGCGTAGTTGTCGTGGTTGAACTTACCGCCTGCGTGCAGCCGCGTGAGGATGAGCTCGACGCCGCTGACCTTGTGTTCGGGATGAATGTCTACGGGCATGCCGCGGCCATCGTCGGTCACTTCGATCGAGCCATCGGCGCGCAGCACCACGTCGATCTCACGCGCATAGCCGGCGAGCGCCTCATCGACGCTGTTGTCGACCACCTCCTGCACCAGGTGATTGGGACGTGTCGTGTCCGTGTACATGCCGGGGCGCCGCCGTACCGGTTCGAGCCCCGACAACACCTGAATGGACTGCGCTGAATACTTCTGTTCTGCCATGGCCTCTTCGATCACGGACAAATCAATGGAATTTCGTCAGGTCGACCTTCAGTTCGTATGGCGCACGAATCACCGTCGATTCGAATTCACCCGAGTCCTTCAGGCGAAGCACACGACAACCCGGCGCCGCGTCGGTGACCCCGAATCGAGTTCCGCCCTGCGCGAACTGAAAACAGGTCGATGGTGCGGCAAGCATCGGGCAGCGCGCGCCGTCGATCTCGGCGGCATGATGGATGTGACCGAACACGTACGCCGCAATTCGCGAGTCACTTTCCAACAGATGCAACAGATCTTCGCCGTTGGCGATGCAGCCGCGATCGAGCCACGGCGTACCCACGCTCACGCATGGATGATGTCCGGCGATGACGACGCTCTTGCCTTCGACTGCCGCGAGCCGGTTGGTCACCCGCCGAAGCTCCCGCGCCGCAATCGAGCCCTGCTCCGTTTCGTCGACGTGCGTGTCGATCGCGATTACGTGCCACGACCCCAGCACCAGTTCATCGTCGGTCGGGAAGACGCGCGCCATCGCGTGCATCACATCGTGATTGCCGGGCAGCCACAACGCCGCGCCGCCGCGATGATAGCGCCAAAGAATCTCCCGCGCGCGCTCATAGGTGGCGACTGACGGCTCGTGTGCGATGTCGCCGGTCACGATCACCGCATCGAAGGGACCGTGGCTATGCAACGCCGCGGCCACCACCGCCTCGAAAGTCTCTGCGGTGTCCACACCAAGAAGTCGTTTCGATGGATCCTCGAGGAGGTGAAGATCCGAAACCTGCAACACGGAGTACGAGCGAGGCGCGGCGGACGAACCGCCCGCGGCCACCATCAGCCTCCGGACAGCACGACGCTTTCTTCCAGCGCGGCGCCGTATCGCAGGCAGATCGACAGGTATTCGCCAAGGAACCTGTTGATCTGAATCTTCTCGTCACGCTGACGCATTTCTGCATTCGGGTAGGCATACACGGCGCTGAAGCGACGCGCATTCTGGTACTCCACGACTTCGGCAGACCGCGTGTCGTGGTAGAGCCGAATGACGATGCGTGGCTCCGGCAACTCGAAGTGCAGGCCGGTCGCCGTCGTGCCCTGAGTCAGCTCGATGAGGGAGGTGTACGGACAACGCTCCACCAGTCGCAGGCACACCATCACGTCCTGCTCGGCCAGGGCGAGCGTCAACGATCGTCGTTCGCCGACAGTGTTTCCGGGCGAGAGGCTGTCGGGCGCGAGATCGGGCGCCAGTTTCATGAGCCGCATGTAGTTCGCATCGCATTCTGCGATGTGCGCCGACAGATCGACGCGATAGCGTTGCCGCGCATTGCAGCGCGTCGCCTTCGAGATCGGATCTCTCGTCATCGGGGCTTCGTCACGTCGCGGCCACCTTCGGTCTCATTCATCAATCCCATTCATCGAGCGTGTCATTCTAACCCTGGAAGTTGCGAACCTGTCGAGCCGATCGACCGCTTTGCGTCACGGCCACGGATGACACGACGAGAGTTGCGAAACGGGTCGCTTACCTGACACGCGCACGACAGCAATCCACGCACCTTCTGCTACACTTGGCCGCTTCTCATCCGGGGCTCGACATGCGGCTCATCTCTGCTGGGATTCTCACGCTCGCCTCACTCGTCTGCGGCGCGGCCAACGCCGCCAATCTCGCCGATGTCTACGAGGCGGCGGTCATCAACGACCCTCAGCTCGGGGCGGCAAAGCACAACTTCGCGGCACGCAAGGAAGTGGTGCCGCAGTCTCGCGCCGGTCTCTTGCCGGTCGCCAGCGTGGGCGCGTTCAAGACGTGGAACGAACGCGAGTTTCCGTCCACTTCGATACCCACTGACAACTTCGACGAAAAGGGCTGGCAGGCCCAGGTGAGCCAGCCGCTGTTCGACGCCGAAGCCTATTTCACCTACCGCGGTGCGAAGGACCGCGCCGAGTAGGCGCAGTTCGACTACGCCGCGATCGAGCAGAACCTGATCGTCCGCGTCGTGCAGGGCTACGTCGACATTCTGCGCGCCCAGGACCTGGTGGAAAGTACCCGGGCCGAAGAGGCAGCGGTCAAACGGCAGCTCGAGCAGGTGCAGCAGCGCTTCGACGTAGGTCTCGTGGCCATCACCGATGTGCTCGAGGCGAAGGCAGCCTATGACGGCACCGAAGTGCGTCGCATTCAGGCGGAAGGCGATCAGAGCATCTTCTTCGAAACCCTGCGCACGTTGACCGGATCGAGCTACGCGGAGATCGATCGGCTAGGTGCGGACCTGCCCATCGTCGATCCGGAGCCGATCGATCCCGAGCAGTGGGTCGCAACGGCGTTGGCGGAAAATCTCACGCTCATGTCCGCACGCGAGCAGGTTGAAGCGGCGCAGCGCGATCTGCGCGCCCGTCAATCCGGCCACCTTCCGACGGTGGATGCGCTCGCCAGCTACAACCACTTCGATACCGAAGGTATCTCGTTCCTCGGCAACAAGATCAACACCACCACCTACCGCCTGCAGGTTTCCCTGCCCATCTATCAGGGCGGATTCACCCATTCGCGTGCACGCGAAGCGCGCAGTCGGCTGCTGGAAGCCGAAGAACGCCTGCGCGAGCGGGAGTGGGCTGTGCGCAGGGATACCGCGAGTCTGTTGCGGCTCGTGACCACCGACGTCGTGCGCGTCGCATCGCGGATCCGCGCGATACGTTCCGCCGAGTCGGCACTGGAAGCGACACAGACGGGCTACGAGGTCGGTACCCGCAACGTCGTCGACGTGCTGCTGTCCCAACAGCGTCTGTATGCATCGCAGTTCGACTACGCGGACTCACGCTATCGCTACGTGCTCGACCTCATGCTGTTGAAGCAGACCGCCGGCGTACTGGTGGCCGCCGATCTCGCGGAGCTGAACAGTTTCGCCGACGCGACCAAACCCGTCACTCGCATCGATCGGCTCACCGGGCAGCGTTGATCGCCGCACGACGCGCGATGCTTTCGGCCGGCCAGTAGATGTTTCGATCGTAGTACTCGGGTACCGCCGGCATGTGAGGCGGCAGCACGACCCACGGTTGCTTGGACGCCGTGAAAATGTGGATGTCCGGCGGCAGACGATCCGGTTCATCGAGCGTGCCGACACGCACGAAGCGAATGCTGTCCCCCGCACCCGCGTAGTTACTCCACAGCGCCACCTGACACGTCGCGCAACGTGCGATCTTCTGACCCGAGCCGCTTTCCGACGGCGTGTGGACCACCACGACCTCGCCCTGCAGGGTCTCGACCCGCGCCGCCTCGATCATCGCATTGATCGCGAACGCCGAACCCGTCTCCCGCTGGCACCAGCGGCAATGGCAGCAATGCACGAACAACGGTCGATCATGCATTCGATACCGCACCGCACGGCAGGTGCAGCCGCCGTCGAACACCCCCGTCTCGCCGCTCATCGATCGTCCCCTCCGTCTTCTGCAACGCGAATGTCAGCCGCCTTGCGGGCAACGAGGAACAGATAGCCGTAGCAATGCGAGTACCGCCGGTAGTTGTCGATTTCCGTCCGGCACTCGCGCAGCACCGCTTCGGCCACCGCGTCGCCCGCATAGCGCGACTCAAGCGCATCGAGTCGCTGCGCCATCGGTTCGTAATAGTGCACCCACCAGGCAGACTCCGGCAGCACGAAATCGCCGAGCACCCGATAGCCCGATCCGTTCACCAGCGACCGACACGCCGCAATGTCGCCGATCTGCGGGTAGCTCGTGCGCCACCACTCGGCGATCGCGGCGGGGACGTCGTCACGCAGCCACACGAGCTCGGTGAATGCGATCGCGCCACCTGCCTTCAGCAGCGGCCGCCACGCGGCAAGCGCCTGGGCAACACCCATGACGTACGCGGCACCTTCGCACCAGACGAGGTCGTAGCTGCCGGGCGCGAAGGGCAGTGCGCGCATGTCGGCACGCGTCACCGTCACGCGATGGGCAACGCCTGCGCGTTCGAGGCGCCGGCGGGCTTCGTCGACGAACGGCTGATGCACATCGATCGCATCGATCCGCGCCTCGGGCAAAGCCCGAGCGAGATCCAGGGTCTGCATGCCGGGACCGCAGGCGATGTCGAGCAGGCGCGGCCTGGCATCGAGGTCACCGACGAGCCCGAGTGCGCGCTCGGTGCACGTGCGATCGCCGGGTCCTTCCCGGGGCAGGCCGGAATGAACCGCCAGGAAAGTCTCGCGACGTCGCTTCTCAGCCCCGGTCATGCGCCTCAACCCGTCGGGGGAAACTCCTGATACTGGGGTGCGGTGCCGCCGATGTGATCCCAGGGCGCCTTCGATCCGACGAAGATGTGCCGCTCGATGCGCACCCCCGGATCGCCGTCGACGCAGCCGAGGGTCACTCCGTGTACGTGACCCTCCAACAGGCCGCACAAAGTCGACCCGCACACTGAACAGAACGCGAGCGCCCAACCCTTGGCGGAGGAATACTCCCGCAGCAGCTCGTGTCCGCGGATCCATGTGAAGGCGCTGCCAGGCCCCAGTTCCGCATACGCAGACGAAGCACCACTGAACGCTTTCCGACATCGCGAGCAATGACACGCGCGTGCGGCACACAACGATCCTTCTATCCGGTAACGCACACCATCGCAGAAGCAGCCACCGGTGATCATTCGCCCTCCTTGGTCACGAGGATGTCCTCCATGACGAGATACTCGAGGTCAGATTCGTAAAACAGCGCAAGCGCGTCGTCGGGTGAGCAGGCGATCGGGTCTGCGTCGCGATAGAGCGGCGAGCCGAGCACCGCCGCATCCCCCGTCAGTCCCTCCAGCGCCTGAAGCATCTCGTAGAAGCGCACGTTCGCGTCGCGTTCGACGATCTGCACGATCGCGCTGCCATCCGCGGCGAGCACCGCCGAGAGTCGCGGCTTCCAGGCATCCTTGACGCTGAAGGCGGTCGTCATGAACGGTGTCGGCCGCGGCGTCACCAGCGCATCCCCCGCGACGCGATCGAGGACGCTCGCGCAGAACGGCCGCCCGCGACCGTCGGATCCGAGCTGCGTGCGAATGCGATCGACGATCTCCACAGCGTTCGCGCGCCCGAGGATGCTGCGTGAGCCGATGGCGCGGGGTCCGAACTCCATCCGACCCTGGAACCACGTCACCGGATTGCCGGCTGCCAGGAGTGCCGCAGTTTCCTTCGGCACATCCTTCATCATTCGCCAGCGCGGCCGCCCGACGCGTGCCTCGAGCGCCTCGATGCACTCGCGCGTGGTGAACCCCGGGCCCAACCTCGCGTTCTGCATGCGCCGAAGCGGTTCACCCGCTTCGGATGCGACGAACATAGCAGCGCCTAGTGCGCTGCCTGCGTCTCCTGCAGCGGGCGGCACGAACAATTCAGCGACGTCGCCCCGCTCCAGAATTCGCCGATTGAGACTGGTATTGAATGCACCGCCGCCCGCGAACGCGAGTCGCCCCGTCGCGCGAATGATGTCGCCGAGGTGTGTTTCGAGCAGCTCGAGGCTCAGGCTCTCGAAGAGCTGCTGAATCGACGCCGCAATGTCCGCATCGCTCACCGACGCCGACCCACGCAGTTCCTCCAGCATCCCGATCAGCGCACCGTCGACGACGTACGTATCCGTGGATTCGCCGCGACGCACGCGGACATGGCGTCCGTCGACTCGCGGCTGGCCGCGAATCGAGCGATCGACGAGCCGCGACAGATCGACTCTTCCGGGATCACCGGCGAGCGCGAGTGTCATCACGGCCGACTCGTCGTCGAACCCGTTTGCGCCGAGCACCCGCGCCAGTACGCCGTAAAGTCCGGCCGGTGAGTCGGGTGCGTACAGCTCGTGCAGCTGGTGGATGCGTCCGCCTTCGCCGTAGCCGAAGAAGGTCGTCGCATGTTCACTGCCATCCATCACCAGGATCGCTGTCTTCTCTGCGAAGCCCGACGCGTGGTAACTGCTCGACGCGTGCGCCAGATGATGGTCGACCGGAACCAGCCGCGTTCGAGCCCAGTTGATGCCCAGGGTTCGACCGGCGTCCAGCGTCCGCAGTCGACTCCGCCGAAACGCCCGATCGCCATCGAAGAGTGCACTCAGTGCCACATCGGGACTGCGAAGGTTCCGGCGCGCATGGCGCCAACGCCGCGGATGGATGAACGGCACACTGGCGCTTGGCAGTGCGACTGCGTCTATTTCCTTGGCGGTGATGCCTGCCGCATGCAGGCAGTATCGCGCCGCTTCGATCGGCATTTGCCCCGGGGCACGGCGCTGTCGCACGAGCCGTTCTTCCTCGACGGCCGCGACGATCTCGCCGTCCACGAGAATAGCGGCCGCAGCGTCGTGATCGTGCGCTCCAGAGAGCCCCAGGATGATCATGGTTGAGGGCCGACGGCAGCGAGGTCGACGATTCTATACCTCGACGCTGCTGAAGCTCTGCAACTTGTGCAGAGCTCCACAAGGCGCCGCCCCTCAGGCGTAGTCGGCCACCGCGGTGTGCCACTCGGGGTGCGCGTTGCGTTTGCCACGCACCTGATCGAAGTAGTTGGTCTGCAGCTTCTCCGTGATGGGACCACGGCCGCCATTGCCCACCTGGCGACCGTCGAGTTCGCGAATGGGCAGCACTTCCGCGGCCGTGCCGGTGAAGAAGGCTTCTTCCGCGATGTACACCTCATCACGCGTGATGCGCCGCTCGCGGACGGGGAGTCCCAGCTCGTCGGCGAGACTGAATATCGTTCGCCGCGTGATGCCGTCGAGACAGGAGGTGAGCTCCGGCGTGTGAATGACGCCTTCTTTCACCATGAAGAAGTTCTCGCCGCTGCCTTCGGCGACATAGCCTTCGTTGTCGAGCAGGAGCGCCTCTTCGGCGCCGCCGTCCAATGCCTCGCGCAGCGCCAGCAGGGAGTTGATGTAGTTGCCGTTGGCCTTCGCCTTGCACATCGTGATGTTCACGTGGTGGCGCGTATACGACGACGTACGCACCTTGATGCCTCGCTCCCGCGCGGCCGGATCCATGTACGAAGGCCAGGGCCAGGCCGCGATCATGACGTTCACCGACAGACCGTCCGCTCTCAGACCCATTGCTTCGGAGCCCAGAAAACACATGGGCCGCAAGTACCCTTCGTCGAGCCCGTTGGCTTTCACCACCTGACACTGCGCGCGATTCAGTTCATCGCGCGAGTAGGGAATCTTCATGCGCAGGATGTGCGCGGAATTGAACAGCCGATCCGTATGCTCGTGGAGGCGGAAAATCGTCGCCCCCCGATGCGTGGCGTAGGCTCGTACGCCCTCGAACACGCCGAGGCCGTAGTGCAGCGTGTGCGTGAGCAGATGAACTCGCGCCTCACGCCATGGGACGAGTTCGCCGTTGACCCAGATCCAGCCGTCGCGGTCTGCAAAATTGGGTGCCTGCGCCATGATCACTCCTTCAGCGGCAGTGTTGCGTCGGGATCGGGCTCGAGCATGAGGTTCCACTCGGATCTCACGAGTTCGCGATAGCGCTCGAGGACGCCGCGCGCGCGTTCATCGTCGGGAATGTCGAGGGCCGTGCGGTGGCGCTCCGCTCGCAACGCGAGGTACGCATCCTTCAATCCGCCGGCGACCTGCTCTGTCAGGAGACCAGCCTTCGCCGCAGTATCGAGAATCCGAACGTTGTCGGTCCAGTCCGCGAGTGAGGGATGTTCAGCCGCCCAAGCCAACGCGAGGTATTGGACCATAAACTCGATATCGACGATACCGCCGGGCTCGCGCTTGAGATCCACACCCACATCCGCGCTCTCTTCGATGCGTCGCCGCATCTCGACGATCTGCTTCTTCAGCGCTTGCCGGTCACGTGCGGTGCAGATGATCTTGCGGCGGATCGCTTCGAACGCCACACCGATGGCTCGATCGCCCGCCACCGGACGCGCGCGCACCAACGCCTGGTGCTCCCACACCCAGGCATCGCTCTGCTGATAGCTCTCGAACGCCGACACTGAACTCACCATCGTTCCGCTGCGGCCCGATGGACGCAGCCTCGTGTCGATGTCGTAGAGCGCGCCCGCATGGGTGTGCGCGGTGAGAATGTGGATGAGACGGCGCACCATGCGATTCAAGAATCGGCTGTGCTCATCGCCGAGGTCGTGCAGAAACACGATGTCGAGGTCGGATCCCGGCCCCAGCTCCAGACCACCCAGTTTGCCGAAGCCGATGATCGCGAAGGGACGGTTGGTGCTGAGAAAAGCATCGCTATCGGCAGTGTGCCGCCAGGCGATGTCGAGCGCCGCCTCCAGGATGACCTCGGCGAGAAAGGTGAGATAGTCGGATACGTTCATGAGCGGCAGGATGTCGCGCAGTTCACAGGCGGCGACGCGGAACTCGTGGGTCTCCTTGAAGCCTCGCAGGATATCGATCTGCCGTTCGAGATCATCGATCCCCGTCAGACGGCTGCGCAAATCGGCTTCCAGTTTCGCTCTGTCGGGAACCGTGTACAGGAGCGCAGGATCGAGCAACTCATCCAGCAGCATCGGGTGACGCGCCAGCTCATCCGCGATCCAGCGGCTGCCCGCGCACATCGACACGAGCAGCTGCAGCGCGGCCGGATTCTCGAGCAGCAGCATGAAGTATGCGGATCGGCGCATGACCGCTTCCAGCAGCGGCACCAGCCGCTCCAGCGTGATCGGTGGGCGCTCGCCCTCCGACATCGACTTCAGCAATCGCGGCATGAGCGCATCGAAACGCTTGCGCCCTTCCCCGCTCACCCATGGCCGGTCGCGCAGCGTTCGCAGCCGGGCGAGCAGCGACGAGACCGATTCCTCCGAACCGAATCCCTGCGCCGACAGCGCAGTCGCGACCTCACCGACGTCGTCGCGCTGCCAGATCGCGTCGTACTCCAATGCACCGGATGCGTCATCGGCAGCTTCATCGCCGATGATGGCTTCGAACGCACTCGCAACGATGCGACGGTGCC
>JBFKCZ010000030.1:0-11852 GCA_041620035.1 Pseudomonadales bacterium | reverse complement strand
TTCGGTAGTGGGCGCACCTGCCAGGCCTTGTCTTTGAATACCAGTTGCCGATCGCAGCGCGCCGGCGGCACCTCGTCGGCGGTCAGTGCACAGACGACGACCTCGCCCGCAGTGCGCAACGCATCGACCTTTGCGGCGAGGGACTTTCCCGCGCTGCGCACGGCGAGCGGTGCCCAGATCGCCCCGGTGACACCAGCCACCCGGGGCAAGCGCTTCAGATTCACATCGAAACCCGTGGCAGGCCGTGCACTGCCGAAGGCACGCCCGACCGCATCGTACCGTCCCCCGCGCGCAATAGGACGCCCCAACGCGGGGCTGAACGCCGTGAACACCGGACCCGTGTGGTAACCGTAACCCGTCAGCTCACCCAGATCGAACCGTAATCGTGCGGCTGCGCATCGGTCTTTGACGGCGGCCGCCAGGGCACTGATCTCGTCGAGCGCCACGGCCACACTCGCGGGGAGCCGCGCGGCGAGGCTGCGCGCCCGATCGATCACCTCGTCTCCGCCCATCAGGTTCGGCAGCGCGCACAGGAACTTGCGGCGGTCGCCCTTGATTCCAGCCTCGCGCGTGAGCAGGTCGATGTCGGGTTCCGATTTGCGCTGCAGTGCCTCGAACAGGGCGCGCTCCTCACCGCCGAGCTTGCCGTCCGCGGCCAGCGCGCGAAACACCCCGACGTGACCGAGCTCGATCACCGGCGATTCGACGCCCGCGCAGTCGAGCACCGCGACCATGAGCGCCACCACTTCGGCGTCGGCCGCCACACCCGCCACACCGAACAGTTCGGCACCGGCGAGCAGTGGCACGCGCGACTCCAGCACGCCCGCCGGGTTGGCATGAACGACCGTGCCCGAGTAACACAAGCGCCGCGTACCATTCCCACCGAAGCTCGCGGCATCGATGCGGGCGGCCTGGGACGTCATGTCGGCTCGCACGCCAAGCATGCGTCCGGAGCGCTGATCGACCATGCGAAAGGTCTGCAGTTCGAGGTCGTTTCCCGAACCCACGAGCAGCGAATCCAGATACTCGACGAGCGGTGGCATCACATACTCGTATCCCCACGCCTGGAACAGATCGAGGACGCGCCGCCGCAGCGCTTCGAGCGCCCACGCATCCGGCGGCAGGATTTCGTCCACCCCATCGGGCAGCCGCCACGCGTGTTTCGAAGCCGTGTCGGACACTGTCATGCCCTCAGTGCACCAGGTACAGCAAAGCGGTGCCCGCGAGCATGCTCACGAGACCCATCACGCGCAGCATCGTGTCGTCGGCACCGGTCATGGCGGCCGCGATCGCCCGCCAGTGCCTCGGCGACAGAAAAGGAATGATTCCTTCGATCACCAGCACCAGGCTCAGTCCGATGAGAATTTCGGTCCACATGCGTCGTGGGGCCACACGCAAAACGGCCGGGGATGTCCCCGGCCGGAGAGTGAGCGGCGCCGAACTATCCTCCGCTGTTCTTCAGATATTTGAAGAAGTCGCTGTTGGGATCCACAACCAGCAGGTCGCCTTTGCTGCCGAACACGGACGCATAGGCGTTGATGCTTCGATAGAACTCGTAGAATTCGGGATCCTGGTTGTAGGCCGCCGCGTACGTGGCGGCTGCCTTGGCGTCGCCATCACCACGGAGCTGTTCACCTTCCCGATAGGCCTCCGCGGAAATGACCCGAACTTCCCGATCCGCATTGGCCCGTACCTCCAATGCTCTTTCGCGCCCGGTCGCACGGAACTGACGGGCCAGAATCTGACGCTCGGAGTTCATACGATCGAAGACCGCGCTCGAGACCTCGGTGGGAAGATCGATCCGTTTGACGCGAACATCGATCACGTGCACGCCGACGTCCCGGCGCATGAAGCTGTCGAGATCCTCGGTCAACTCCTCCATCAGCGTGTCGCGCTGCCCGGAAACCACTTCGTGCATCCCCCGGCGGCTGATCTGGTTACGCAGACCTTCGTTGACACGTTCGGACAACAACCGGTCGGCGCGCTGTTCGTCGAATTGCGTGGCCGTGTAGTACTTCGAAACGTCCTCCACTCGCCACTTGGCGAACGCATCCACCATCAGCGGCTTCTTCTCCAGCGTGTAAAAGACCTCGGTCGGTGAGTCGAGCGTGAGCACGCGCGCATCGGTCTTCTTCACCTCGTCGGCGATGGGCAACTTGAAGTGCAATCCGGGCGGCACATCGGCGGTGGTCACCGCGCCGAACCTCAGCAGCACGGCGCGCTCGGTCTGATGCACCACAAATACGCCATCGAGCGCCAGAAGCGCAACGAGGGCGAGAACGATTACCAGTACGATGTTTCTCATGTCTTGGCCCCTAGCGGCTCGACCGGCGAACGGCGTTCACCCGGTCGCTGGCATCGCGAACAATGGACTCGCCGACCGTACGGCTGTCCTGCGCTTCGTTCGCCGTGCCTTGCTGAACAATGCGGTCCAGCGGCAGATACATCAGGTTGTTGCCGCCCTTGACGTCGATCATCACCTTGGTCGAATTCGACAGCACTGACTCCATAGCATCGATGTAGAGGCGGTCGCGGGTGACGCGCTTGGCCTGACTGTACTCGCGCAACAGTTTGGTAAAGCGCTGTGCATCACCCTCCGCCCGTGCAATCACCTGATCGCGATAGGCGGTCGCCTGCTGTATCTGCTTCTGCGCATCACCGCGCGCTTCCGGAATCACGCCCTCGCTGTAAGCTTTCGCCTCGTTGATCACGCGGGCTTCGTCTTCCTTGGCACGCTGAACGTCGTTGAACGAGTCGACCACCTGCTTGGGAGGCACGCTCTGATCGATGTTGACCTTGCTGATCAGAATGCCGGTGCCGTAGTTGTTGGTGTACTTCTGCAATCGCTCGGCAACTTCCGCTGCGATCGCCGCGCGGCCTTCGGTGATGACTTCGTCCATCTTCGCGCTGCCAACCACGTGTCGGAGTGCACTCTCCAGAGCGTGTTCGAGTGAAACCTCCGGATCCCGCACACGGACGACGTAGTCTTTGACGTTGTCGATGACGTACTGAACGGTGAGTGTCACATCCACGATGTTCTCGTCTTCGGTGAGCATCAGCGCCTGGTGGCGTTTCGAGTTCACGCGAGTCACGTTCACCTTCTTTACGCCGTCGACGAAGTTCGGGTACCAGTGCAAGCCCGGCATCACGATGTCTTCCTGCAGTGCCCCGAAGCGGAACACGACGGCCCGTTCGCCTTCGTCGACCTGATAGAAGCCCGCGAACCCATAGATCACGAGCGCCGCCACGACGCCCAGCCCGACAAGTCGCGGGTTTACCGCAAGGCCGCCGCCGCTGCCGCCGCCACTTCCGCCACGACCACCGAATATGCCCGCCAGCTGGCCTTGCAGCTTGCGCAGAGCGTCATCCAGATCGGGCGGCCCCTGATCTCTGCCCCGCCCGCCCCACGGGTCCCGATCCTTGCCGTCACCCGGCTCGTTCCACGCCATTTCCGCACTGCCTCAAAACTAGGGCGAGGCGGGGATTCTAGGCACGCCCTTCACCCCCTGCAAGGAAATGCCAGGATGGTTCGCGAGACGCGCGAGCCCGTCTGCCGAGAGACGCACGGCCAGGACGATGTGGCCGTCTTCGCTCACGGCCTCGTTTTCGACGGCGCCCAGCTCGTAAAGCCAAGCCCGCGTCTTGCCACTGTTTGCCGGCAGCACGACCGACGCGCACTGCAATTGTCCGCCGATGCGTTCGGAGATCGCCTCGATCGCGAGATCGGCCCCGCTGCCAGTGGCTGCGCTCATGAACACCCGCACGGGCATGCCGTCGTCACCGCGCTCGAGCAGGGGCTTACGATCCGCGATGGCGTCGATCTTGTTGACGATGAGCAGGCGCGGCGCGGTTGCGCCGATCTCGGCAAGGACGGCGTCCACCTGCCGGGTGCGCTCCTCCTGATCGGATGCGGTGCCATCCACCACGACGAGCAGAAGATCCGCATCGACCACCTCCGTCAGCGTGGCCTTGAACGCTTCGACCAGCGTGTGTGGCAGATCGCGAATGAAGCCCACCGTGTCGGCCAGCACCACCTCCGTGCCGCCGGGCAGCTTGAGTTTGCGCAGCGTGGGATCGAGGGTGGCAAACAGTCGATCTTCCGCGAGCACCGCGCTCTCGGTGAGCCGATTGAACAGCGTGGACTTGCCCGCGTTGGTGTAGCCGACCAGCGCGACGGTGGGTATCTCTGCCCGGCGACGCTGGCGCCGGCCCTGTTCGCGCTGCCGCTGCACCCGGCGCATCCGGCGCTCGATGACGTGGACGCGGTCGGCCAGCATGCGTGCATCCATTTCGATCTGCGTCTCGCCCGCGCCGCGCAGGCCGATGCCACCTTTCTGCCGGTCGAGGTGAGTCCAGCCTCGCACCAGGCGTGTCTGCGCATGGTTGAGCTGCGCCAGTTCCACCTGCAGCTGCCCTTCGTGGGTTCGCGCGCGCGCCGCGAAGATGTGGAGGATCAGTTCCGTGCGTGTCATCACCCGGCATGCAAGCGCCGCCTCGAGATTGCGCTGCTGACTGGGAGTGAGCTCGTGGTTGAAGATCACGAGTGCTGCTTCGTGCTCGCGGACGATGGCAACCAGCTCCTCGAGCTTGCCCTTGCC
The DNA here is from genome assembly GCA_041620035.1 of Pseudomonadales bacterium. GTDB lineage: Bacteria > Pseudomonadota > Gammaproteobacteria > Pseudomonadales > Azotimanducaceae > SZUA-521. The sequence goes on along the minus strand of JBFKCZ010000030.1, from coordinate 7,254 downwards.
GATGAACGTCCCCGCCTGCGGCACCTTGCGGCGAGCGACAACGGTAGCTACGGCAGTAACGTCGGCGGAATCCACCAGCTCGGCGAACTCCGCGAGCACTTCTTCTTCGTCGAACTGCGAGAACCGCACGTGCACCAGCACAGCGGTCTGCCCGGAATCGGGTCTATCGAAAAACATTGTATGAGTCCTGCATCGAACACTGGCCGTGCGACACGGCAGTAGGAACAACCACCCTCACCGCGGCGATTGACGCCGCCCGAGGCACCGGTGGGTACTCAGGTGTTTGGGTCATTCATTGGCAGGCTCCTCGTCATCGCCGCCACCCGGTGGCTGGAGGCGAACATTGCGCGACGGAACCACGGTGGAGATGGCATGTTTGTAGACCATCTGGCTCACCGAGTTGCGCAGCAGGATCACGAACTGGTCGAACGACTCGATCTGGCCTTGCAGCTTGATGCCGTTGACGAGATAGATGGAGACGGGAATCCGTTCCTTGCGCAGGGTGTTCAGATACGGATCTTGCAACGAATGCCCCTTCGACATGGCGCTCTCCTCACCCCCATGGCACGGTTGGCCCGGCCTAGCGAGGTAATATGGCTAGCGGGTCGAGATATTGCAAGATTTGGCTGACGACGTTGCGATCGGTCGGATCGAACGTGCGGTGATTCTCGAAACTCTTGAGCCACGTCAGTTGGCGCTTCGCGAGATCGCGAGTCGCTTTGAGTATGCGCAGCTCCATCTCCTCTCGATCGTATGCACCGTCGAGATGCTCCCAAACCTGGCGGTAACCGACGCATCGCATCGATGGCAGCGCGGCATGCAGATCGCCGCGGCGTTTGAATCCCTCGACTTCTTCCACGAATCCGGCGCTCAGCATGGCCGTCAGCCGCTGTTCGATCCGCCTTCGCAGCAGGGCCCGATCCGGCAGCAACGCGATCTCGACGAGATCACCGCCGAGCATGTCTGCAATGCCTCGCGACGATTGCCGCGCCCACCACTCGGAAATCGGCCGGCCGGACGACACGTAGACTTCGAGCGCCCGCAGCAGTCGTTGTGGATTGTTGGGGTGAATGCGTTCCGCGGCGACGGGATCGACGCTTGCCAGTTCCCGGTGGAGCGACGCGAGCCCTTCCGCGGCAGCCCTGCCCGCGAGTTCCGCGCGCACATGAGCCGGAGTGGGCGGGATATCGGCGATGCCGCTCTTGAGCGCCTTGAAGTACATCATCGTACCGCCGGCCAGGAGCGGCAGACGGCCCCGCGCGAACGCCTTCGCAACCGCTTCCATGGCGTCGCTCGCGAACTGCGCGACCGAGTAGCTTTCCGCCGGGTCGCGGATGTCTACGAGCGCATGGGGGTAACGGTCGAGAACGCTCGGGTTCGGCTTCGCGGTACCGATGTCCATGCCCCGGTAGATCATCGCGGAGTCGACGCTGATGATGTCGATGGGTACGGATTGCGCGAGCGCGATGGCAATGTCGGTCTTTCCGGCCGCAGTCGGACCCATGAGACTGACAATTACGCGTCGCGCCATGGAACCTGCGTCAAAGGCCGCGCAGAAAGAGCCGATCGAAGTCCGCCATCGATTGCACGAGATAGGTCGGCCTGCCGTGATTGCATTGGCCGCCGTTCTCCGTCTGCTCCATCTCGCGCAGCAGCGCGTTCATTTCCGTGAGCGTGAGCGCGCGGTTGGCGCGCACCGATCCATGACAGGCGATCGTCGCCAGCAACTCGTCCTGCGCGGCCTGCACGCGCGACGACGTTCCGTGCTCGACCAGATCGCTCAGCACATCGCGCACCAGGGCTTCCTGGTCGCCGCCCGCGAGAAGCGCCGGGATTTCACGCACCATGAGAGACCGTGGACCCGTGCGATCGAGCACAATGCCGAGCGCACCAAGCGTTTCCGCGCACTCTTCCGCGAGATCGGCTTCGCGCTCCGTCACGTCGACCACCACGGGCACCAGCATGCGCTGCGTCTGAACCTTCTCGGCGCGCGCTCGCGCGGTCTTCATCTTCTCGTAGGTGATGCGCTCGTGTGCGGCATGCGTATCGACCACCACGAGGCCTTCCGAGTTCTGCGCCAGCACGTAGACGCCGTGTATCTGGCCAACGGCGAAACCAAGGGGCGGTACGGCCCCCTGCGCAACGATCGGGTTCGGCGCAGCCTCGCGAACTACCGACCCGGATTCGCTGGCTTCGAGACCGATGGTGGTTTGCTCAGGCAGCGGGTACGAACGGTGAACGTCCTGTACCGCCGGCATCTTGAGCGGCACGGATCCCGCACCGGGACGAACGTCGCGCAACAACCGGTTCAGTGAACCGAATACGAAATCGTGCACCAGGCGGCCTTCACGAAAGCGCACCTCGTGCTTGGTGGGATGCACGTTGACGTCCACGAGGGTCGGGTCGACCTGCAGATAGAGAACGAACACCGGATGTCGGCCGTGAAACATGACGTCTCGATAGGCCTGGCGGACGGCGTGCGAAACGAGTCGATCCTTCACCGCGCGACCGTTCACGAAGAAGTATTGCTGGTCCGCCTGGCTGCGGGTAACGGTTGGCGCACCGACCCAGCCACTCAGCACGAGACCACCGCGAACCTCTTCCACCGTTACCGCCGACCCGGCGAACGAGTCGCCAAGCAGCTGCGCGATGCGCCGCGTGCGTTGATCCTCGCTTGTGGCCCGCTCGAGCACACGCACCGCGCGGCCGCCGTGGCGCAACTCGAAGGCGACGTCGAAGTGACTGAGCGCCTGACGCACGAACACGTCCTCGATGTGCGCGAGCTCAGTCCGCTCGGTCTTCAGAAACTTGCGCCGCGCAGGCGTGTTGTAGAAGAGATCAGTGACGGTGACGGTGGTACCTACCGGGTGTGCCGCGGGCCCGATCGACAGTTCCTCGCCCCCGTGAACTTCGATCCGCGCACCCTGCGAGGCTGTCGCGGTCCGCGATGCAATCGACACGCGCGCCACCGATGCGAGGCTCGCCAGCGCCTCGCCGCGAAAACCGAGGGTTGCGATGCCGTCGAGATCGTCCGCGCGCTCGATCTTGCTCGTGGCATGCCGGGCGGTCGCGAGGCGCAAATCGTCGGCGTGTATGCCTGCCCCGTCGTCCTGCACCTGCACGCGCTTGACGCCGCCGTGTTCGACGTCGAGCACCACCCTCGTTGCGCCGGCATCGATGCTGTTCTCGATCAGTTCCTTGACGATCGATGCGGGCCGCTCGACGACTTCACCCGCGGCGATCTGATCGGCGACGAAGGGAGAGAGTCTGGAGATGCGTTTGAGCATGCGCGTTTCGTGCCCATGGAACGAGCGCGCATCGGGCCGACCGCTCGAATCAGGAGGCTGGAATGATGAGAACCTGACCGACCCGGATCATATCATCGGCGAGACCGTTCACTTCCCGCAGCCGCCTGGAACTGATCCGATACCGGTCTGCGATCTCGGAGAGCGTGTCGCCGCGCCGAATCGTGTGCTCCCGCGCCGGACCGTCGCGACGTTCGGCGAGCAGCGTGCCCGGCGGCGGCTTGCGTTCCATCTGCGCCACGATGCCATCGAAGATCGCGCGCGCGATTCTCTTCTGATAGGCGCTCTGGCCCAGGGCCCGCGCTTCTTCCGGATTGGAAATGAAGCCAGTCTCCACGAGGATCGACGGCACATCCGGCGACTTCAACACCGCAAAGCCCGCTTCCTCCACCCGGTGCTTGTGCAGCCGGGCCATGCCGCCCAGCGACTTCAGTACCGAGCCACCGGTCTCGATGCTCATCGACCGATTGGCGTCCATCGACAGATCGAGCAGCACGTGAGCGAGCAGATCGTCCTTGTCGCCGAGGCTCACATCGCCTACGCCGCCGATCAGGTCCGAGGCGTTTTCCTTCTCCGCCAGCCAGCGCGCGGCCTCGCTCGATGCGCCGCGTTCGGACAGCGTGTACACCGATGCGCCGCGCGCGGCGGAATTCACGAACGCATCGGCATGCACCGAGACGAACAGGTCGGCGCGCATCTCCCGGGCAATTTCCGTGCGCCGGCGATGCGCGACGTAGTAGTCGCCCGTACGGATGAGTTCGCCGCGGTAACCTTTGGCTTGATCGAAGAGGCGCTTCAATTCCTGCGACACCGCAAACACCACGCGCTTTTCGGCGATGCGACCCGGCCCGATGGCCCCCGGATCTTCGCCGCCATGACCCGCATCGATTGCGATCACGATGTCGCGCGCACCGCCCGCCGCAGCGCGCGGGATGCTGCGCGGAGCCGCCGGCGCGGTACCGAACAGATCGACCACCAGCCGATCACCGTAGGGCGCAACCGGTGCGAGGGTGAAGCCCTTCGGGTTCAACGCGCCCGACACGTCGAGCACGACACGAAAGTTGCCGCCGCGCGGCGCCACGCGAATGTTCTTCACTGCGGTGCTTTCGTTCTGTATGCCGTTGGCGTCGAAGTTGCGCCCCGGCGCAACGCCGAAGATGTCGATGACCACCCGATGGGGGTTGTCGAGCGTGAACACTTTGAAGTTGGCGGGCGCGCTGGTATCGAACACGACCCGGGTGTAGTCGGGTGCCTGGTGCAGGCGCACCGCCTCCACGGTCGTGGCCGCCTGCGCACCGCCACACAGCACGACGATACCGAGCGCCACCGCGCCGAGCGCCACCGCGCGTCGACGCAGCCTTTCAATCACTCTGTTCGACGATCCTTCCGGCATCCTGCGCGTAGATCCTGATGACGAGGTCGGGGGGCGGTAACTGACCTCCGGCCCGCTCGGGCCACTCGATCAGCTTCAGTGCCTCCGCCGCGATGAGCTCGTCGAGGCCAATGAAATCAAGCTCTTGCGGATCGTTGATCCTATAGAAATCAAAATGATACACCTGTATTCCCGAAAAACCATAAGGTTCTACGAGGGTGTAGGTGGGACTTTTCACATGGCCCTCGAACCCGAGCCCCCGCAGGATGCCGCGTGCGAGCGTCGTCTTGCCCGCCCCCAGATCGCCCTCGAGGAACACGAGGCCGTTGCGTGGCAGCTTCGATGCGAGGCGCATCCCCGCCTGCAGCATCGCGGCTTCGCCTTCGACATAGTCCCTACGGGGCGACATAGTCCCTACGGGGTATCGTGCGGCGGTGTGGCCAGGAGCACTTCGATCGCGTCCACCACATCCCCCGCGAGCAACCCGCGGCCCCCGCGCCGCGCCGCGGCGACGTCGCCGGCTGCGCTGTGGAGGGTCACCCCGAGCCGTGCCGCGGTTTGCGGGTTGAGTCCCTGGGCGAGCAGGCCCGCGATCACTCCGGTCAGTACATCACCCATGCCAGCCGTTGCCATAGCCGCGTTTCCGTGCAAGCAAACGCTTACTTCAGAGCCGTCGTCCACGAGACTGCCCGCGCCTTTCAGTACCGCGCTGCCGCCGCTACCCAATGCGAGACCGCGGGCCGCGGCGAAGCGGTCGCGCTGCACTGCCGCGCTGTCGATCTGCAGGAGACGGGCGGCCTCGCCAGGGTGCGGCGTGATCACCGCCGCGGTGAACGGCCAGCCGCGCTGCACACAGACATTGAGCGCATCCGCATCCATCACGAGGGGACGCCCGGAGGACCTGGCCGCCTCGAGCAGCCGCTGGCCCCAATCGGCGCGGCCGAGCCCGGGGCCGACCGCGACGACGCTCGCCCGGCGCAGCAGGCCCAGCACATCCGCGTCGGCATCATCCGCGCCACGCACCATGATCTCTGGCCGTCGCGCCAGAATGGCCGGCAGGTGAGCGCTCCGCGTCACGACGGACACGAGCCCGGCGCCAACCCGAAGCGCCGCCTCCGCGGCCAGCGCGACCGCGCCTCCCATGCCATGGTCGCCGCCAAGCACAACGACATGTCCCGCATCGTGCTTGTGTGCGGTGCGCGAGCGCACCGGCAGATCGCGATGCAGCGCGCGCCACCGCAGCGTCGGGTTGCCGCCCGCGCGCCCGGCGAGTTCCGCGGGGACACCGAGATCGTCGAACAGGAGTCGCCCGGCGAGCTTGGGCCCTGCGCCGGTCACCAGACCGCGCTTCACGCCGATGAACGTCACGGTGAGATCGGCGGCGATCGCCGAGCCCTGAGGGTGGCCGGTATCGCTGCACAGGCCACTGGGCACATCCACCGCAACCACGGGACGGCCCGATTCCATCATCAGCGCCATCGCGCCCGCATAGGCCGGACGGACCGGACCCGCCAACCCCGTTCCCAGCAGCGCATCGATCACGATGTCGCCGGTGATCGAGAATTGCGGCGAATCATTCGATACCACCGATATCGCGACACCTTCGGCAATCGCCCAGTCCCGCGCGAGGCCCGCATCGCCCGTAAGCCGCGCGGGATCGCCCAACTGCAGGAGTTCTACCTCCACACCCCGCGACCGGGCGAGTCCGGCGACGACATAACCGTCGCCCGCATTGTTGCCGCTGCCACAGACCACCGTCAGTCGTTTTGCGAGCGGCCAGCGCTGGCGCACGGCATCGAACACCGCCCGTCCCGCGCGCTTCATGAGCACGATGCCGGGAATGCGCAGCGTATCGATCGCCAGCCGATCGAGCGCGCGCGACTCCGCGGCGGTGAACACCCGCTCGACCTCGGCCACCGCGCGCAACGCCATCGTTCGATCCTCAAGGCGAGTTGCCGGCTTCCTATCGCCGGTTCTCGGGGATTCACGATTATAGTGCGAGGCGATGCACGACCCCGCTCCCGCCATCGACATCGACGCGCTCGCCGTACGGATCCGGGCATGGGCACACGACCTCGGATTCCAGGCCGTCGGCATCACAGACCTCGACGTCTCGGCCTACGACAGCGACTTCCGGGAGTGGCTCGCGCGCGGGCTGCACGGCGAGATGGACTACATGGCACGCCATGCGCACCTGCGCCTCGAGCCCGGCCGGCTCGTGCCCGGCAGCGTGCGCGTGCTGTCGGCGCGCATGGACTATCTGCCTGCGGACACCCAGCCGCTGCGCGTTCTCAACGATCCCTCGCTCGGCTATGTGTCGCGATACGCGTTGGGACGCGACTACCACAAAGTCGTCCGCAGGCGTCTCGCCCGGCTCGCCGAACGCATCAACGCCATTGCGCCCGGCACCTATCGCGCCTTCACCGACAGCGCACCGGTGCTCGAAAAACCATTCGCTGCCAAAGCCGGGCTCGGCTGGGTGGGCAAGCACACCTTGATACTCAATCGGGACGCGGGGTCCTGGTTCTTTCTCGGGGAAGTGTTCACGGATCTGCCGCTGCCCGTCGACGATGCACC